>NZ_JBHWVM010000007.1:0-100808 GCF_042736805.1 Streptomyces sp. NPDC060031 | reverse complement strand
TACAAACAAAAAACCTCATAATCCGCGGGCGGCGCCCCCTGCTCAACGCGCCCCGGGGGGGGGGGGGGGGGGGGGGGGCGCCCCCCCCCCCGGAGGTGGTCAGCCCCACTCGTCGTCATCCGTCGTGAACTTCGTTGCTCGGAAACCATCTCGGTCCGCGCCGCGTCCGTCACCCGTACGTAAACTCGCCTGACAGCAAGTCCTCACCGCACGGGGGAGTATCGCGGGATGTCTGAAAGCGCCCTCTCTGTTCCTGGTTTCGCCGAATTGGACGACGGCAGCGCCATGGCCTACCGCAAAGCCGTCCTGCTGGGCCGCTTTGTCCGAGAGGAGATCGCCACATCCCTGGGCACCGACACGGCCACCGTGGCGGGCATCGAGCAGGTCCTGTCCGCGCTCAGCCTGCTGCGCCCCATGCCGGGCGAGCCCGACCTGCTGGTGGCGGTGAGCCCGGACGCCGCCGCGACCGACCTGGTAGGGGCGACCGAGAGCCACATCCGTGAGCTCCAGCAGGCGGTCACGGACGTGCGCACCCAGATGCGTTCCCTGCTGCCCGCCTACTTCGAGAGCCGCCAGCAGCGCAACCAGACCGAGGCCATCGACGTGATCAGCGACCTCTCGGTGCTCCAGGCGATGCTCGACGAGTGTGGCGAGCGCTGCCGCACCGAGGTGCTCAGCGCCCAGCCCGGTGGGTCGCGGCCTTCCCCCCTGCTGACCAACGCCCGCCGCAAGACTCTGGAGCGCCTGGAGCGGGGGGTCCGGATCCGTCACCTCTACCAGCACACCGTGCGCCGGGATCTGGCCACCACCGCGTACGTACGGGCGGTCACCTCCAGCGGGGCCGAGGTGCGCACCACCGACGAACTCATCGACCGGATCGTCGTCTACGACCGGGAGGTGGCCTTCCTGCCCGAGCAGCACGTGGTGGGCCGGAGGCCCGGCGCGGTCGTGGTGCGGGAGCCGACGCTGGTGGCGTTCGTGTGCAAGGTGTACGACCACCTGTGGGCGGGGGCCACGCAGTTCAGCGCGGACGCCGAGGACACCCCCGAGGTCACCGACGACCTCAAGCGCTCGATCGTCAAGCTGATGGCGCAGGGGTACAAGGACGAGCTGGTGGCCCGGCGCCTGGGCATGTCGGTGCGCACCTGCCGGCGCTACATATCGCAGATCATGCTGGACGTGGAGGCCCACAGCCGGTTCCAGGCCGGGGTCAACGTCGCGCAGACCGGGCTGCTCGACCAGGGGTGAGACGGCCTGGGTGGGACCGCCTGTGGGACGGCGCGGGTGGGACAGCCCGGGCGGGACGGCCGGGGAGCGGGTGACAGTAGGTGTCAGAGAGCAAGTTGCCAACAGCACGGCCTGGATTCGGCCATGCGGTCGGCGCCACCCTGTCCTGGCGGGTCGCGAGGGACGCGGCCCTCTGAGGGAGGCGGCGATGAAGAGCACCGCGGTGGCTCCCTGGCCGCCGGCCGCCACCGCCGCGCGCCATCTGGTGCACCGGCGCCGTCCTCCTCCTCTACGGCCGTCGCGCCGGCTGTAGAGGAGGAGTTCGTCCTCACCGGCCTCCTCACCGGCCTCCTCACCGGTCTCCCCGGCGGTTTCCCCGGCGACGGGCCCGGCCGCTTCCACAACCGATGGTGCGGACGGCGCACCGGGCCGGGCTGTGGGCGCAGACGGTGGAACTGGCCGACGGCATGACGCGGTTCGTGGAGGCCCGGGCCTCCTGGGAGCTGTGGGAGGCGGCACACGGGCTGGCGCTGGACGCGGCCAGGCGGCTGGGCGACCTGGAGGCGGAGGCGCGGCTGCTGCGGTCGCTGGGCGATCTGTCCTGGCAGCGGCGGCGGCTGTCGACGGCCGGCGACTACTACGAGCGGGCGCTGCTGACGGCGGACGCGGCCCCGGCGGCCTGCGAGCGCGGCCGGGCGCTGGTCGGGCTGGCCGACCTCCAGCTGGACGCGGGCGCGGTGGAGGGCGCGGCGGCGCTGCTCTCCCCCGCGCTGGACGCGGTCGCCGACGATCCGCGCGGGCGCTACGAGGCCCGCCGCGTGCAGGGCCTGGTCGCCCTGGAAACGGACGGGCCGGCGGCCGCGCTCGCCCACTTCACCGCCTGCCTCGACCTGGCCGGCACGCTGGGCGACGCCCGCCTGGAGTCCTACGCCCGGCGCTGGCCGGACCGCGTCACCACCCCGGCCGCGGCGGGCGCGCCGGGCTGGTGCGAGGTCCGCCCGGGCATCTGGCGCACGGCGGCGTGACGGGGCGGGGCGAGGCGGGGCGAGGCGGGGCGAGGCGGGGCGGGGCGAGCCCTACGGCCGTCGCCGGCTGGAGGGCGTCGCCGCCTCCCCGGGCGCCTGCTGCCAGGCCCGGGGCCAGTTGCCGGAGGGCGGGGGTGGGCCCGCGATCCCGAGGTCGCGGCGCGCGCACACGTAGAACGCGTCGCGGGCCCGGCTCACCTCCTTCTCCGCGCTCGTCCACCCGGCGGGGTCGTCCCTGAGCCCGCGCGCGTACAACTCGACGTTCCACACGGCTTCGTGCCAGGCGCGAGCCGCCGCGATGGCTTCGGCATCACCCACGAGCAGCACCGACTCCCACTCGGCCGCGCGCCTCGACTCCGCCTCGGCCAGCTGCGCGAGGCCTTCGCCCGGGTCCAGAGGATCCGCCACGTTCTCGAAACCCCTGGCCGCCCCGATGCGCTGCGCGATGCGTATCTGTTCCTTCAGGGTGCTCGCGTAGTTCGCGTAGGTGAGGAACCTCTTCTCGTCCCAGCGCTCCGCCCGCGCCCGCCGCCAGCGGCTCCGCTCGGTGAGGCTGGCCACCGCGTACGAGCCGACGGCTCCGACGACCACGCCGATCAGCGCCGGAAACTGATCCCATGTCCCCATCGATCCCCCGTCCAAGAGCGCGGCCAGACGAAAGCACAATGCACCATGCCGTGCCCGCGGGCTCTGGGGAAACACCCCCTCCCGCATGAACCCGGGGGAGGCGACGCACGGCCCGGCTGCGAGACCGGCTCAACCGCGCTCTGTGGCCCGGGGGTGGCCCGTGCCCGCGAATGTGATCCAGCAGGTGTCATGGGCGGTGTCCACGAGGTACCAGATGCGGCCGCCGCCGGTTACTTCGATCTGCCACTGCTCGCAGGTCTGTCCGCGGTGGGTTCCGTGCGCCAGTTGGCCCTACAGCTGGTGGTGGCGAGGCGTTCCGGTGGAGGGCCTCGGTCCCGTGCGCATGGTGACCGGCGCAGGGGGTGCGGCGCGGTCGCCGCGGCCCGGCGTCATGCGACCGTGCGCGGATCGGCCGCCGGGCCGTAGTCCGTGTCGTTGTCACGGGTCAGCGCCGCCAGCAGCTCGGGGTCGGAGTGGACCTCGGCGGTGTGCTGCCATGCAATGAGCATGTGAGCGATGGACGCGTTGTTGCCGATGGAGTCGGCGGCGCGCATGGTGTCGACGAGTTCGACGGCGAAGGCGTGGACATCGGGCTCGGGGAGGAAGCTGACCCAGGGAAAGGCGTCCGGCAGCACGTCGAGGAGCAGTTCCATGCTGCCGGGCTCCCGCCGCGCCATCGCAGCCAGTATCCGCGTCGCGGCCGACACCACGCTCTGGTCTTGCTCAGCCCGTGCCACGGTGGTGAGGACCAGGTCCTCGCCGTCCCTGCGGTGCAGCAGCAGCCGTGGTGACTCTTTGAGCCGGGCGAGCGTTTGCTTGTTCTTGTTCACCAGCTCGGAGAAGTTCACGGCAGCGTTCTCAGTGCTCATGACTTTGAAACTATTTCGAAATTGATGGGGCGGCCATCACCCGCACGAGGGACACGGGCGAGGCCGGGGGTACCACGGTTCCTCCAGCGGGACGGCGGCGTTGCGAAGTGATTTTCGCCAGAACGTGCAGCCGATTGCTTGGGAGGGCTGAAGCGGGCGCGTGGCGGCGGCCCAGGCCGGGCGGCCGAGCCGGGGCGCCCGGGCGGTAGGGGGCGGGTCCCCTTTAGCGGCGTCTTAGGACGGGCTGACGCAATGGGCGGTAAGAAAGGAGCTTTTCCATGACCCGATACCTGATCAGCTTCGCTCCCTGGATCGCGTACGCCTGCATCGCCACGAGCGATGAGTGGCGCAGCGGCGCCCAGTGGGGCCTGGCGATCGCCTGCATCGTGCTCTTCCGAGGCCGCCGCTCGGGCAAGAAGTGGGACGAGATGGTGATCGAGTTGAGCGCGGCCGTGTTCTTCGCCGGAATCACCTTGCTGTCCTACAAGCAGCCCGATTCCTCCCTCATCCCGTACGGCCCGGCCTTGGTCGACGTGTGGCTGGCGGCGACCGCGTTCGGCTCGCTGCTGATCGCCAGGCCCTTCACTCTGGGCATCGCCCGCACGATGGTGCCCAAGGAGGTCTGGAAGTCCAAGGTCTTCGTCCGTACCAACACCGTGATCACGCTGGTGTGGGGGCTGTCGTTCGCGGCCGCGGCCGCGCTGCTGTGGGTCCTGATCCACAACGATCCGAAGGCGACCGCGGTGGCCATCGCGATCAAGGTCGTCACCTTCGTCATCCCGGTGATGTTCACGATCAAGTACCCGGCCGTGGTCCGCGCCCGGCAGGGCCAGGCCCAGCCGACCCGGTGAGCGCCGTGCGTCCGGCGCCGCGACGACGCCGCTGTCCTCGCCGAGGACGGCGGCGTCGTGGTGCTGCTGCGGGGCCGGTCCGAGGAAGGTTAGGTGGGGTCGAGCGGGTGGATGCCCGTGCCCTCGTACGCCTCGGGGGTGAGGGAGAGAACGGTGACGGGCTCACCCGTCTTCGCCGCCTGCCAGGCGATTGCCGCCGGGTGGGTGAGGGCCCAGTCGGTGGTGGGCCAGGCGGGCGGCGTCCGGGGCGTGCGTGGCGGTGAAAGGGATGGTCTCGGCGAAGCGCAGGCGTGCGGTGGGCCGCCGGCGCCGGGCGTCGCCCGCTCTGCGGCAAGGACTGACAGGGCCGGGATCAGGACCCGGCCGGTGCCCCTTGACGACTCGATGTAGAGGCGATCGAGCAGGTCTGCCCGGGCCCGCTGGCCCGCTGTCCGGCTGCTGACGTCGGCCATGCCCGCTCCTTGAAGGTTCGCTGGAGGTGCCGGCGCGGGCCGGGACGGATGGGAGGTCTCGGACCGCGCGGGCCGAGCGTAGGCATCGGGCGGGTGCGTGCAGTCCCCCTGCCCGGACCCCTACCGGCCGCGCGGGACCCGCGCCCGCACGGGTCCGCGTACGCCGTCGGCGGCCCTCGCACCACCGCCGACCAGGGCGGTTGGGCCCGGCGGCGCAAGCCGTAACTATCTGCCGTGCAGCTTGCTGCCACCGTTCTGCGCTGGCAGGAAGGAGACACGGCTCCGCACGCTTGGACGTGCAAGGGGCCCGGCCCGGGGAAACAGGTGACCCGTGCCCGGGCGCACATGGCCGCGGCCCCGGGGGACCGCCTGTCGCCGCACGACGTCGCCGGCCCGAGGAGACACCATGACGGTCGCATCCACCACCGCCCCCGAACTGGGGCACGGCACGGCCACGCGCCACCTCATCCACTGCCCGCCCTCCTGGGACCGGTACCTGCTGGAGGCGCCGGGCAGCAGCGAGGAGCACTTCGTGCTCGCCGGGGACATTCCGGCGGCCCACCCGCTGTTCAGCGACGGCCCGGGGCGTTTCCACGACCCTCAGCTGCTGACCGACACGGTGCGGGAGATCGGCGAGTTCGTCGGGCACCAGTACTTCGGGGTGCCCGGGGACCGGGTGGGGCTCTTCCACCGGTTCGCACTGGAGCTCACGGACCTGGCCGGCTGGCGGACCGGAGCGGACCGGGCGCGGCTGCTGACCCGGATCGCGGTGGCGCCCGTGAACGTGGTGGGCGGGGTGCCGCGCGGGCTGGAGTTCCGCCTGGAGGCGGCCATCGACGACGTGGTGTGCGCGGCGGGCAGCGCGGGCCTGGTCTTCCTGATGCCGGTGCTGTACCGCAACCACGTGGCGCAGAGCCGGCGGGCCCCGGACGGCCCGGCCGCGCCCGGCCCTTCGTGGCCGGTGGCCCCGGCCGAGGTGGGCCGGCGCAGCCCCGGCAACGTGGTGGTGCGCGAGGCCGCGCCCGTGGCGCCCGGACCCCGCGCCGACTACGGGCCGGGGCCCGGCCGGCTGGACACGTGGATCGTGCCGCGCCCCTGCGATCCGGTGTTCGCCGGGCCGGGCGGGGGCGGGCTGTCGGGTCTGCTGCTGCTGGAGGGCATGCGCCAGAGCGCCCTGCTGGCCGCCGCGCGCACCGGCGGGATCGAGGCGGGCCGGGCCGTGCAGGACTCCTTCGAGGTCCGCTTCAGCGGGTACGCGGCGGACGACGTGGCACTGCGGTGCGCGGCGGTGGTGCGGGCGGGACGGACCGCCGCGGAGGTCGCCCTGACGGTGACGCAGAACGGCCGGCCGGTCGCGGACGCACGCGCACGCGTGGTCCAGGACTACTAGGAACGGCCGGTCTGATGGAGTTCGGGCTGCTCGGCCCGGTGGAGGTCACCGGCGAACCCACGACCGCGGGGCGGGCGCACGCCCCGAAGGCCGCGAAACTGCGGGTGGTACTGGCCGCCCTGCTGATGCGCGCCGGCGAGGTGGTCTCGGCGCCCGCGCTGATCGACGAGCTGTGGCCGACCGATCCGCCGCGCACGGCGACGACCACCTTGCAGGTGTACGTGTCCCAGTTGCGCAAGATGCTGTGCGCGGCCGACGCCGAGCACGGTCCGCGGACCCTGCTGACCCGGCCGCCCGGCTACACCCTGCAGCTGGGGCCGGCCCGCCTGGACGTCGCGGAGTTCGAGCAGTTGCACGCTCTGGGGCGGGCCGCGCTGGCCGCCGGCGATCCGGAGCGGGCCGCCGCGCTGCAGCGCCGGGCGCTGGCGCTGTGGCGGGGGCCGCTGGCAGCCGACACCCCGCACGGGCCGCTGCTGGAGGCCGCGGCCGTGCGGCTGGCGGAGACCCGGGCCGCGGCGCTGGACACCCGGCTGCGGGCCGAGCTGGCCCTGGGGCGCCACCACGAACTGGTCGGCGAGCTGGGGGAACTGGCCGCGGGGCAGCCGCTGCGGGAGGAGCTGCACGGGCAGTTGATGCTCGCGCTGTTCCGCTGCGGCCGCCAGGCGGAGGCCCTGGAGACGTTCGCCCGCCTGCGCCGCACCCTGGTCGCGGACCTGGCCATCGAACCCGGCCCCGCCCTGCAACGCCTCCACCACCGCATCCTCACCGGCGACCCGGCCCTCCTGCCCACCTCCCTGCGGACACCCCCCTGCACCTGCCACGGCTCTCCGGCGCCGGCCAACTCGTCACACCCGCGGCCCGCACCGTCCGGCGGCGAACCGCACGACCCGGCGGAGGCAGCACCCGCCCGGCTCCGGGAGCCGACACCGGCCCCGTCGGCGCGGCCCCGCGTCGGGGCGCCCCGACGCGGGACCCCGGCGTGGGAACGCCCCGGCCACTGGCTCGGCCCAGAAAACGAACCGGATGCCCTGGTTCCCCCCAACTCGCCGCAGCCCCACAGCCCGGCGCAACGCCACAGCCCGGCCTCGCGGCACAACTCGCCGCAGCAACACGTCACGGTGCAGCCGCACAGCCCGGCACAGCCGCTCGGCCCGGCCTCGCCGCAGCCCCACAGCCCGGCACAGCCGACCCGCACGGCCCCACTGGACAGCACGTCGCCGCCGCTCCCCTCGGCCCCGCCGCACGGCCCGGCGCAGCCGACCGGTACGGCCTCGCTGCACAGCACGCCGCATCTGCTCGGCCCGGCGCAGCCGCACGCGGGTCCGCCCGCCCCGCCGGGAGGCCCCTGGCGGGCGGCGGAGCCCGGGACCGCCGCGCTCGCCGGCGCGGTGGCCGAGGCGCACGCCGCCGGGCTGTGGGCCAGCGTCATCCGGCTCGCCGACGCGCTGACCGCGCCGGTGGAGGCGGGCGCGGCCTGGCCGGAGTGGGCCCACACCCACACCCTGGCCCTGGACGCGGCCCGCCGCTGCGGCGACCGCCCGGGCGAAGCCCGGATGCTGCGCTCGCTCGGCGATCTGGCCTGGCAGCAGGGCCGGTCGGCGGCCGCCCACGCGCACTACGAGGAGGCCCGGCTGACGGCCCACCACTGCGGGGCGTACGAGGAACACGGCCGCACCCTGGCCGCACTGGCCGACCTCCGCCTGGAGGAGGGCGCCCGCGAACGGGCCCGCGAACTCCTCGACCAGGCCCTGACCCAGTGCCCCGGCCCCGGCCGGGCCCGCTTCGACGCGCTGCGTGCCACCGCGCTCCTGGCCCTGGACGAGGGGGACGGCCCGGCCGCCGCCCGTTGCTTCGCCCAGGCCCAGGACGTGGCCCGGGCGCTGGGCGAACAGCGGCTGGAGGCCTACGCCCGACGTGCCGGCCGGGCGGTGTCCGACGAGGCCCGCCACCGGGAGGTCCGCCCGGGCATCTGGCGCCTGCACGCCCCCGCCCCGCGCCCGGCGGCCGTCCAGGTCGGTGAAACCTCCGCGTAGCGTTCGCCGCCGCATGCACACCACCCTTACCGAGCACGCCCGGTGCGTCTGGGGCGACGAGTACGGCCCGACGCCCCCGTGCGAAGCCCGCGAGCACCACTGGATGTACTTCGCGGAAGAGCTGACCTTCGCCGACGCCGAGACGATCCTCGCCATGCTGCGCGAACTGTGCCCGCACGTGATCGACGGCTTCCTGCCCGTGTGGGTGCGCAACCTCGTCTACCGGCTGATCCTGTTCCAGCGGCCCGACGACCCGGCGATGATGCGGGAGGCGTCCCTCAACCTCGTGGCGCACGGCCCTTCCTGGGACGGCATCGCCGACGACCTCCGCGCCCGCGCGGACGCCCTCGACCCGGAGGGAAGCAAGCCGGGGCGGATCCCGGGGTAGGCATGCGTCCGCCCGGCCCGGCTTCGGCCGCGCTTCGGCCGCGCTTCGGCCGCGCTTCGGCCGCGCTTCGGCCGCGCTTTGGCCGCGCTTTGGCCGCGCTTTGGCCGGCCGCGGGAGGGTGGCGGGCCCGTGCCCGGCTCCGGAGCCGGCCGGGTGGGCGGAACCGCGGAGCACGAGGGGGCGCCTGATGACGGTGGAGACGTACGGGGGGACGGTAGCGGAGACAGCCGCCCGGGCGCCGGCGGGTCCCCCCACCGCCCTGGTGGGACGGGAGGCCGACGCGCGGACGCTGTCCGGCCGGCTGGCCGCCGGGCGGCTGCTGACCGTGACCGGGCCCGGCGGCGTCGGCAAGAGCGCGCTGGTGCGGGCCCGGCTCCCGGAGCTGACCGCACGCTTCGGCGCCGTCGCGCACGTCGACCTGGCCGCCGTCGGCACGGAGGCCGAGGCCGCCGCGCTGGTGCGCTCCGCGCCGCCCGGCGGCCTGCTGGGCTGGACGACTGCACGGTGGGCGGGCCCGTACTGGCCCGCGAGCTGGCGCACTCGGCCGCCACCGTACTGGTCACCGCGCGCCGCCCGCTGCGGGTGTCGGGCGAGCAACTGCTGGCGCTGGCCCCCCTCGACGTACCGCCGCCGGGTGCGGGCGCGGCGTGGGATCCGGCCGAGCTGGAACAGGTCGCCTCCGTCGCCCTGTTGGTCGCGCGGGCCGCCGAGGTGCGGTCCGGTTTCGCCCTGACGGAGGAGAACGCCCCGGCCCTGGCCGGGCTGTGCACCCTGCTGGAGGGGCTGCCGCTCGCCCTGGTCCTGGCGGCGGAGCGGCTGCGGCTGTTCACCCCGCAGGTGCTGCTGGCCCGCCTCGCCCAGGGCGGCAGCGCGCTGACCGGCCTGGCGGGCGGGCCCGCCGACGCGCCCGCGCGGCACCGCGCGCTGGGCGCGCTGGCCGCATCCCAGCTGGCCGGGCTGGAGCCGGCCGAACGGCACCTGCTGGAGCGGCTGGCGCCGTTCGCTCCCGGATTCGGGATGCGGATGGCCGGCCGGGTCCGGCCCGCGGGGCACGCCCCGTTCGAGCCGGTGCTCGACACCCTGCTGGACGCGCACCTGGTGACCGGGGCCGACGGCGGCCCCGAGCCGCGCCTGACGGTGCCCGAGCCGGTCCGCTCCCACCTGCTGGAGCAGCTCGGCCAGGACCGGCGCCTGGAGGACGTACGGGACCGGCACGCGGAGGCGTACCAGCAGCTCGTACTGGCCGCCGAACCGCGTCTGACCGGCCCCGAGGAGGTCCGCTGGCTGCGGATCCTGGACGCCGAACACGCCAACGTGGCCGGCGCGCTGGACCGGCTGGAGGCGCGCGGGGACCGGGAGTCGGCGGCCTCGGTGCTGCTGGCGCTGTGGACCCCGTGGCTGGCGTACGGGCACCTCGCCGAGGGGCTGCGCCGGTGCGAGCGGCTGCTCGCCGAGCAGCCCGGGCGCCCGGCTCCCGCCGAGTCCGTACAGGCCCGGCTGATCGACCTGTCGGCCTCCTTCACCCTCGCCCCGGGCGATGCGGACCTCGCGGTACGCCGGCACCGGCGCGCCCTGGCGCTGTGCAAGCGGCTCGGGGACCGGCGCCAGAGCGCGCTGGTCACCGCCCGCCTCGGGATCGCCCTGCTGCACCTGCCCGACGCCGAGGCCGCGGAGGCGGCGCTGCGGCCCGCCCTGACCGCGCTGGAGTCGCTGGGCGCCGCCGCCCCGGCGGCCGAGGCGGCCACCGCGCTGGCCCGGGCCCTGCGGCTCGGCGGCGGGGCGGGGCTGCGCAGGGCCGCCGAGCTGCGGGAACAGGCGCTGGACACGCACCGCCGGATCCGGGGCGCCTGCGGGCTCGCCCATGCGCTGACCGAGGCGGCCGCCGCGGCGCTGGACCCCGGCGCCGGGGAAGAGCCGGACGACCTGGGGGCGTTGAGGGCCCTGCGGGAGGTGCTGGAGCTGTACGCGGGGCTCGGGGAACGCACCCGGCTGCCGGCCGCCTTGGAGACGTACGCGCTGGTCATGCTGCGCGCATCACCCCGCACCGGTCCACGGCGCACCCGACCACGCTCACCGGGCACTACACCACCGAGAACGGGATCATCCTGACCACGCTGACCATCCCGAACAACGGCAGCTGAGCCTCAAGCGTTCTCAACCGTTCTCAAGCGGTCGCAGGCGTTCTCAAGCGGTCTCGGGCGTGTAGAGCGCGGCACCGATCCGGAAGCCGCCGGGCAGTTCCGCCGAGTGGAACAGCCATTCCTCGCCCCGGCCCACCGAGCCGTCCGGCCGCTGGACCCGTACCGGCCGGCCGTCGGGACCGAAGCCGAACTGTCCGAACGGGAATCCCGCGCCCCAGCCGACGGCCTTGCGGTACGCCTCCTTGAGCGTCCACAGCCGCACCAGTTCGCCGTCCCGCTCGCGCGGCGCCAGCCGGGCCAGCGACACCAGCTCGTACGGGGTGCACACGCGGCGCCCGGCGCCCGAGCCGTAGAGCGGCCGGTCCGACCTCTCGACGTCGACGCCGACCAGGCCCCCGCCGCTCACGCCGACGAGCACGATGCCCGCCGCGCAGCTGACGCTGACGTCGACTCCCTCGCATCCGGCCAGCACCGGACGGCCCGCCACGCCCCAGTGGACCGCCCCGCCCGCGTCGCCGCCGATCGCGCGGCCGAGCCGCTCCAGCAGCGTCCGCGCGCCCGTGTACCGGTCGCGGTCCTCCGGGGAGACGAGTCCGGCCCGCCGTCCCGCGTCGGACTCCGGCCCGGCCGGCAGCCGGTCCAGGCGTGCGTAGAGCAGGGCGGAACCGCCCTTGCGGACGAGCTCACCGGCCCAGTCCCATTCCGGCCCCGCCTGCGGACCCGACGCAGTGACCTCCACCGGTCCGTCCAGCACCACCGACACCCGCCCAGCCGACACCATGAGCCCCACCCCACGCCCGCCCGCGCCGACCTCACCGGCGGCGGGAATACGGAATTTCTGACAAACCATCCCAATCCGGTACCCCTGAGGGCCCAGTCAGCCCTCATTCTCCGACCGCGGGCTAAACGACTGCTAAAAGCCCCGGCGCCCTGCCGCAGGATGTGCGGCATGACATCCGATCTTGTTATCGAAAGGGCGGGCGATGAGGCCGCCCTGCGGGACTGGCGCCAGGTGCACAACCTGATCATCCCGACCGCCCCGCTGTCGCCGCAGGAGGTACGGGAGCGCTCGGGGCGCAACCTGCTGGACGTGGCCCGCCTCGGCGACGTGCTCGTGGGCTGCATGACGGTGCGCCCGCCGGCGGACGACCCGGCGACCGCCACCGTGATCGCGCGGGTCCTGCCCGAGTACCGCGGCCGGGGGTTCGGCCGCGCCCTGTACGAGCACGGCCTGGCCCAGGCACGGGCACTCGGGGCCACGGTGATCGAGACCGTGGTCCTGGAGTCCAACACGCAGGGCCTGCGCTTCGCCGTGCGCCACGGCTTCACCGAGACCGACCGGTACGTCCTGCCGGGCGACACCCTCGCCTTCGTCGACCTGCGCCTGGAGCAGGAGCATGTCTGAGCTCGACGCGGCGTCGTGGGTCCGTCTCGAACTCGACGCGGCGGCCTTCGACGCCGCGCGGTTCGCGCCGTACGTGGAGAACTGCCGGGCCGCCGGGATCGGCTCCACGACGATGGCCGCGCTCGGTGACGGCCCCGAGCCGCGGCGGGCGCTGTACGAGCTCAACAAGGAGTGCTCGGCCGACATCCCGGGGCGCGGCGCGTTCTCCTCGTACGAGGAGAACGTACGGGTCCGCTTCGAGGCGCCCTCCTACGATCCGCGCGGGGTCGTGATCGCGTACGACGGCGATGCGTGGATCGGGATGTCGGCGACGTCCGACCACCGCGCGGACGGCTTCGTCTTCAACGAGATGACCGGCGTCCGGGCGCCCTACCGGGGCCGCGGGATCTCCCTCGCCCTCAAAACCCTCGGCATCGCCTTCGCCGGCCTCTGCGGCGTCTCCAGGATCCGCACGGTCCACCACGCCGCCAACACCCGTGCCATAGCCATGAACCGCCGCCTCGGCTACACGGACGCCCCTACTCCAGCAGCTCGTTGACCTCGGCGTACGGCAGGGCGTCCGTGGCGAAGGTGAAGGTGCCGTCTTCGGTGATTTCGCGGGCGGCGCGGGTGAGTGCGCCCAGGGCGGTGCGGGAGAGGGCGGAGCCGGTGCTGATGCGGCGCACGCCCAGGGCGCCGAGGTCGGCGACGGAGAGCTTCAGGGCGCCGCCCATCAGGACGTTGACGGGTCGGGAGAGTGCGGAGCAGACCGCGCGGATGGCGTCGGCGTCCGGCAGGGCCGGGGCGTAGAGCACGTCGGCGCCGGCCGCCTCGTAGGCCTGGAGGCGGCGGATGGTGTCGTCGAGGTCGGGGCGGCCCTGGAAGAAGTTCTCGGCGCGGGCGGTGACGGTGAAGGGGAAGTCCAGCCGCCCGGCCGCCTCGACGGCGGCCGCGACCCGTTCCACGGCTTCGCCGAGCGGGCGCACCGGGTCCTCGTCGCGGCCGGTGGAGTCCTCGATGGAGCCGCCGACCAGGCCGGCGTCGGCGGCGAGCCGGATGGTCTCGGCGACGTCATCGGGGCGCTCCCCGAAGCCGCTCTCCAGATCGGCGGTCACCGGCAGGCCGGTGGCGTCCACGATAGCGCGGGCATTGGCGAGGATCTCGGCGCGGCCGACCCGGTTCGCACCGTCGGGCCGCCCGAGGCTGTGGGCGAGTCCGGCCCCGGTGGTGGCCAGGGCGGCGAAGCCGAAGCCCGCCAGGAGCCGCGCGGTACCCGCGTCCCAGGGGTTCGGCACGACGAAGGGACGCGGCCCGGCGTGCAGGTCCCGGAAGGCGACGCCCCGCTGGTACTGGGCTTCGGCTGCGGCGGTGCGGTTCATGTCGTTCTCCTGGAAGTGCGGGCAGCGGTACGGCGGCAGTTGCGGAGGTCAGTCGGCGGTGCGCACCGGTTCCCCGCCGCCCGGCGGGGCGGCCGGCGGCGCGGCGGGGCGCCTGCGGGAGACCCCGACGCCGGCCAGGCAGATCGCCCCGCCCAGCAGGGTCAGCCAGCCGGGGATCTCGTCGAGGGCGACCCAGGCGATCAGTACGACGAGGGCCGGCACCGCGTAGGTGGTCGCGCCCATCTTCCCGGCGGTGGTCCGCGCGAGCGCGTACGTCCACGTGGTGAAGGCCAGGGCCGTCGGGAACAGCCCCAGGTAGACCATGTTGAGGGTGGCGGTGAGCGGGGCGTCGGGCAGTTCGGCGACGAGCTGCCCGGCGAAGGGGAGGGTGACGGCCGTGCCGACGAAGCAGCCGTACGTCGTCACCTGGATCGGACTGGCGTGCTTCAGCGCCGGCTTCTGCGAGACCACCCCGGCCCCGTAGGCGAGGGCCGCGACCAGGCAGAGCAGCACGCCGGACAGTGAGGCGGATTCGCCGTTGGAGGTGGACACGCCCACGACGGCGGCGCCCGCGAAGGAGACCCCCATCCCCGCCAGCAGCATCGGCGGGAAGCCCTCCTTGAGAAGCCACCCGCTGAGCAGGGCGATCACGATCGGTCCGATGTTGACGACCATGGCCGCCGTCCCGGCGTCCACGAGCTGCTCGCCCCAGTTCAGCGTCACCATGTACAGGCCGAACCAGAGCACCCCGGAGGCCAGGATCCCGGGCCATGCCTCGCGGGCGGGCAGCGGTACGCGCTTGACGAGCAGGACGATCCCGAGCGCGACCGAGGCCGTCAGCAGCCGGCCCAACGCCAGCGCCCCGGGACTGAAATGGGCGGCCGAGGAACGGATCGCCACGAAGGCGGAGGCCCACAGCACGACGGTGATGCCTGCGGCTATCAGGGCACGCTGATCGCTTCTGGCATCGCCAGCCGTTTGCTCCATGCGAGCAAGTTACTCACAGCAGCCCCACCTGCCCACTTGGTTTCCCCGCGTCACGGCGCGGTGAACAGTGCGCGCAGCACGGCCGCGTACGCCCTCGGGTGGGTGGTGTTGCCGTTGTGCCCGCCCGGGAAGCTGCGTATCTCCGTGCCCAGCAGATCCGCCAGGGCCGTGGCGCACCGGCGGTCGAAGACGGTGGAGGGGGTGGCCGCGCCCACGGCCGGGACGATCCGCGTGGTGGTGGCGGCGAGGGCCCTCAGGTCGAGGGTGGCGTCCTGGATGACCGCCGAGAAGTCGTGCTCGACGAAGTACGCGAAATTGGCGCGGCGCCGGTCGTCCATGGGCTGCGGGGTGAGGCCGGGCTCGGTGTCGGGGCGGGACAGGTCTATGCCGACGGCCCGGGCGATCTCCGGGAAGACGGCGCCGAGCCCGCCCGAGCGGTGTATCTCCTGGAGTTCCGCGAGTTCCGCCTCGTGGCGGACGCGGTCGGCCGCGGGCAGCAGCCGCGGGGCGACCGGCTCGTGGGCCACGAGAGTGGCGACCCGGCCCGGGTGCCGGGCGGCCAGGTGCAGTCCGATGACGGCGCCGAAGCTGCAGCCGAGCATCAGGGCGGGCTCGTCGGTGAGGGAGGCCAGCAGCCGGCGCACGTCCTCGGCGTGCTCGTCGAGGGACGTGGTCCGCCCGGGCTCGTCGAGCCGGCTGCGGGAGAGGCCCCGGCGGTCGTAGGTCAGGACGGTGAAGTCCCCGGCGAGGTGCGATACCAGGTCGATGCTGCGGTCGGCGTCCCCCTCGCCGCTCTGCGCGATGAGCAACAGCGGCCCCGAGCCCTCGAGTCGGTAGTGCAGGGCGGCGCCGGGCACCGGCAGGGTCCCGGTGGTGGCAGCGGTGGTGGCAGCGGTGGTCGTGGTCGTGCGGGACATGGTGGCTCCCTCTCTCTTCGCATGTCGCTTCGGATCTCCTTCTCTGCGATCAGGCTAACCCATCGAAACAGATACATCAATAGCGATGGATCGGAATCGATGCGTCTGCGGTAGCGTGGAGCCGTGGATGGAATCGAACTGTTCCTGCTCGGCCGCGCCCTGATGAAGCTCGGCGAGGAGGCCCTGCCCGAACCCCCCGGCGGATCCGGCCAGTACGCCGGAGGCACCCGCTCCGTGGTCATCGTGGCCGGGGACATCGCCGCGCACCCGGACACCACCGTGGGCGAGACGGCCCAGCGGACGGGCCTGCCGCAGAGTCAGGTCTCGGGCGCCGTCGCCCGCCTGCGGGAGGCCGGCTCCGTGGAGACGGCCCCCGACCCCGCCGACCGCCGCCGGACCCTGGTCCGCCCGGCGCCCGGGACGTCCGCGCGGGTGGCCGCCGTACGGGCCGCCGGCACCTCCAAGGTCGAGGAGGCCCTCGCCAAGGCGCTCGGCGACGCCGCCGCGCAGGCCCAGGTGGCCGGCGCCCTGGAGGTCCTGGCCCGGTACCTGGTGCCCCGCGGCGCGGCGGCCGGCGAGGCCTAGAACCCGTCCGTCAGCAGCAGCTTCTTCTGTGGCTTGCCCATGGCGTTGCGCGGGACGGCGGAGACGAAGCGGACCTCGCGCGGGCGCTTGTGCACCGACAGGTGGGCGGCGACGAAGTCGGTCAGTTCGGCCCCGGTGACCCCTTCGGCGACGACGAAGGCGACGATGCGCTGGCCCAGGTCGGCGTCCGGGACGCCGACCACCGCGGCCTCGGTGACCTTGGGGTGGTCCAGCAGGGCGTTCTCGATCTCCCCGGCGCCGATCCGGTAGCCGCCCGACTTGATCATGTCGATGGAGGCGCGGCCCACGATGCGGTGGACCCCGTCGGTCTCCTCGACGGCCGCGATGTCGCCCGTACGGAACCACCCGTCCTCGGTGTACGCGGCGGCCGTCGCCTCCGGGCGGCCCAGGTAGCCGGAGAACAACGTCGGCCCGGTGAGCTGCAGTTCGCCGATCTCGGCACCCGGCTCGGCTGCGATGCGGGTACGGATGCCGGGCAGCGGGGTGCCGACCGTGCCGGGGCGGACCGCGCCGCCCGCGCGGCCGCTGACGGTGATCAGCGTCTCGGTCATCCCGTAGCGCTCCACGGGGCGCAGGCTGGTGAGGCGTTCCAGGTCCCGGAAGACGGGCGCCGGCAGCGCGGCGCTGCCGGAGACGAGCAGGCGGGCGCCCGCGAGCGCGGCGGCCTCCCGCGGAGCGCGGGCGACGCGGGACCAGACGGTGGGGACCCCGAAGTAGAGGCTGCCGGCGGCCTCGGCGTAGGCCTCGGGGGTGGGGCGGCCGGTGTGCACCAGCCGGCTCCCGGTGCGCAGGGCGCCGAGGACGCCGAGGACGAGCCCGTGCACGTGGAACAGCGGCAGCCCGTGCACGAGGGTGTCCTCGGCGCTCCACTGCCAGGCTTCGGCGAGGGCGTCGAGATCGGCGGTGATCGCCGCGGCGGACAGGACGACGCCCTTGGGCGGGCCGGTGGTGCCGGAGGTGTAGAGGACGAGGGCCGGATCGCCGGGGGCCGCGGCGGACGCGGGGGTCCGGTCGGAGCGCCGGGCGAAGTCGACGTCGAGGAGCTCGGCGCCCGAGTCCCGCAGGATGTGCTCGCGTTCGGCCGGTCCGGCGTCGGGCGGCAGCGGTACGAGGGGCACGCCGGCCAGCAGTGCGCCGACCGCGGCGGCGACGGTCTCGAGGGTGGGGGTCGCGGTGACGGCGAAGGCCGGGGCGCCGGCGACGTCCGCGGCCACGGCCCGGGCCGCGCCGAGGAGTTCCTCGTACGAGGCGGTGCGGCCGGCGACGCTGACGGCGTCCGGGCGGTCTCCGTATGTGCCGGTGAGTGCGGTGAGCACGGGCGGCGTCCCCCTGCGGTGTGCGATGTGGCTGGTCGGGGCCAGGGTACGGCGCAGGCCGCACCCCGCACCCCGCCCACCGCCCATCGCCCGCCGCCCGCCGCCCGCCGCCGTCAGATCACGCCCTGGGCCAGCATCGCGTCCGCCACCCGCTCGAAGCCGGCGATGTTCGCGCCCGTCACGTAGTCGCCCGGCGCGCCGTAGCGGGCGGCCGTCTCGTACGAGACCTCGTGGATGTCGCGCATGATCGAGGCGAGTTCGTCCTCGACGCGCTCCGCGCTCCAGGCCACCCGGCCGGCGTTCTGGCTCATCTCCAGGGCGCTGACCGCGACGCCGCCCGCGTTCGCCGCCTTGCCCGGGCCGAAGGCGACCCCGGCTTCCTGCAGGAGGCGGACGGCGTCGGGGGTGGTGGGCATGTTGGCGCCCTCCGATACCGCGCGGACCCCGTTCGCGATCAGCAGCCGGGCGTCCTGCGCGGTCAGTTCGTTCTGCGTGGCCGACGGGAAGGCCACGTCCGCCGGGACCTCCCACACCCGGCCGCCGGGGACGTAGCGGGCGGAGGAGCCGCGGCGCTCGGCGTACTCGCTCACCCGCCCTCGTTCGACTTCCTTGATCTGCTTGAGCAGGGCGAGGTCGATGCCCTTGTCGTCGACCACGTAGCCCCGGGAGTCGGACGCCGTCAGCGGGTTGGCGCCCAGCTGCTGGAGCTTCTCGATGGTGTGGACCGCCACGTTGCCGGAGCCGGAGACGACGGCGGTGAGGCCGTCCAGGGCGGCTCCGCGCCGCCCCAGCATCTCGGCGGCGAACAGCACGCTGCCGTAGCCGGTGGCCTGGGGGCGGATCGCGGAGCCGCCCCAGCCGCGGCCCTTGCCGGTCAGCACGCCGGCCTCCCAGCGGTTGGTGATGCGCCGGTACTGGCCGAAGAGGTAGCCGATCTCCCGGCCGCCGACGCCGATGTCGCCGGCCGGGACGTCGGTGTGCTCGCCGATGTGGCGGTGGAGTTCGGTCATGAAGGACTGGCAGAAGCGCATGACCTCGGAGTCCGACCTGCCGTGCGGGTCGAAGTCGCTGCCGCCCTTGCCTCCGCCGATGCCGAGGCCGGTCAGCGCGTTCTTGAAGATCTGCTCGAAGCCGAGGAACTTCACCACGCCGATGTCCACGGACGGGTGAAAGCGCAGGCCCCCCTTGTACGGTCCGAGCGCGCTGTTGAACTCGATGCGGTAGCCGCGGTTGACGTGGACGCGACCGTGGTCGTCCTGCCAGGGGACCCGGAAGATGATCTGCCGCTCGGGCTCCACGAGCCGTTCGACGAGCCCCGCCGCCGCGTACTCGGGTCGCGCCGCGAACACGGGGGCCAGGGTGTCCAGGACCTCCCGTACCGCCTGGTGGAACTCGGGCTGGGCGGGGTTGCGGCGTTCGATGTCGGCCCGCAGCGCGTCCAGCCGGTCCTTCGGGTCCTTCACGATCTGCTCCTTTTGTGGGTCGGGCCGGCGCCGGCTCAGGCTGGCCGGCGCCCGCTCAGGCTGGTCGGCGCCAGCTCCCGGCATGGCGGAAGTCACTGGTCCGGATCCGGTCCCAGCCGGAGGCTACCGTGCGCGGCTGCTCCGTTCCCGGGTCTTCGGACCTGCTCAGCAGGGCCGTCAGGACCGCCATCACGGCGGCCGTCTCCGCCGCGTCGGGATTCCCGCCGGTGATCCGCCACGGCTCCGGGGCCCGCCCCGCGGCCGGCTCGCCGTCCGGGGCCCGCTCCGCCGCCGTCATACCGGCGGGTTGCCGTGCTTGCGCGACGGCAGGTCGGCGTACTTGGTGCGGAGCATCGCGAGCGCCCCGACGAGCACCGAACGGGTCTCGCCCTGGTCGATGACGTCGTCGACGAGGCCGCGTTCGGCCGCGTAGTACGGGTGCATCAGCTCGGTGGTGTACTCCTTGATCTTCTGTGCGCGCATCGCGTCGGGGTCGTCCGCGGCGGCGATCTCGCGACGGAAGATGACGTTCGCCGCGCCCTCGGCGCCCATCACCGCGATCTCGTTGGTCGGCCAGGCCAGCGCCAGGTCCGCGCCGATGGACCGCGAGTCCATGACGATGTACGCGCCGCCGTACGCCTTGCGCAGCACCAGCGAGATCCGGGGCACGGTGGCGTTGCAGTACGCGTACAGCAGCTTCGCACCGTGCCGGATGATCCCGCCGTGCTCCTGGTCCACGCCGGGCAGGAAGCCGGGGACGTCGACGAGGGTGACCAGCGGGATGTTGAAGGCGTCGCAGAACTGCACGAAGCGCGCCGCCTTCTCCGAGGCGTGGATGTCCAGGACGCCCGCGTAGCTGGCGGGCTGGTTGGCGATGAAGCCGGTGACGTGCCCGTCCATCCGGGCGAGGGCGACCACGACGTTGCTCGCCCAGGCCGACTGGACCTCGAAGTAGTCGCCGTCGTCGACGATCTCCTCGATGACCTTGCGGATGTCGTACGCCTGCTGCGGGTTGACCGGGACGATGCCGCTGAGGGCGTCGGTGCGCCGGTCCGCGGGGTCGTCGGTGGCCTCGTGGGGCGCCATCTCGCGGTTGTTGGCGGGCAGCAGCGAGATCAGGTGGCGCACCTCCTCCAGGCAGGTCTCCTCGTCGTCGTACGCGAAGGCGGCCACCCCGGAGGTGCCCGCGTGCACGTCGGCGCCGCCGAGGCCGTTCTGGGTGATCTCCTCGCCGGTGACGGCCCGTACGACGTCGGGGCCGGTGATGAACATCTGCGAGGTGTCGCGGACCATGAAGATGAAGTCCGTGAGCGCCGGGGAGTAGGCGGCGCCGCCCGCGCACGGTCCGAGCATGACCGAGATCTGCGGGATGACTCCCGAGGCCTTGGTGTTGCGCTGGAAGATGCCGCCGTAGCCGGCCAGCGCGGAGACGCCTTCCTGGATACGGGCGCCCGCGCCGTCGTTGAGCGAGACGAGCGGGGCGCCGGCCGCGAGGGCCATGTCCATGATCTTGTGGATCTTCGTGGCGTGGGCCTCGCCGAGCGCCCCGCCGAAGATCCGGAAGTCGTGCGCGTACACGAAGACCGTGCGGCCGTCCACGGTGCCCCAGCCGGTGATCACACCATCGGTGTAGGGGCGCTTGGCTTCCAGTCCGAAACCGGTCGCGCGGTGTCTGCGCAGGGCCTCGATCTCGTGGAACGAGTCCGGGTCGAGCAGCAGGTCGATCCGCTCGCGGGCGGTCAGCTTGCCCTTGGAGTGCTGGCGTTCGGTGGCCCGCTCGTCCGGCCCGGCGAGCACCTGGGCCTTGATCTCGGCCAGTTCCGCGGCACGGTCCTGGGCGGGTATGGGTGGCGCGTCGATGATGGTCATGTGGCTCCTCCAGGTCTGCGGCCGGATTCCAGCCACCGTCGCGGGCGAGGCTCAAGACGCCTTGGAAGGACACTCGAATCCCACGCGACACCGGGTCCTGAGGCCCTTATGATCGGCTGACTTGACCATTCGATGACCTTGATGACCTTTCCCTGACCAACGGGAGCGACGAGGGGGAATCGGAGGAAGCGGACATGGATCTCGCTCGGCTCGCGTCGCTCGTCGCGGCGACCCTCGCCACGGGCCTGGTCGCGGGGCTGTTCTTCGCCTTCGACGTCTCGGTCATGCCGGCCCTGAAGCAGTCCGACGACCGGACCCTCATCGCGGTGATGCAGCGGATCAACGTCGCCATCCTCGGCGGCTGGTTCCTGCTCGCCTTCCTCGGCGCCCCCCTCTTCACGGGACTGGCGCTCGCCCTGCACCTGCCCGCCGACGGGCACGGCGCGCTGGCACCGCTCGTCGGGGCGCTCGTCGCCCACGCGCTCGCGCTGGCGGTGACGGGGCGGGTGAACATCCCGCTCAACAACGCCCTTGAGGCGGCCGGGCCGGTCGAGAGGATCGCCGACCCCGCCGCCGTGCGCCGGGCGTTCGAGGCGCGCTGGGTTCCCGCCAACCGGTGGCGCACCGTGCTGTGCACGGCGGCCCTCGGCTTCCTGGTGTGGGCCCTGCTCGCACACTGAGCCCGGCCCGCCCCGCCTGCCCCAGCCCCCGCCCTGCCCCGCCCTGCCCCGCCCTGCCCGCCCGTACGGGTATCTCAGGCGCTCTCCACCGCCACGAGCGCCCGGCGGGCGGGGACCGCCGCCGCGGTGACGGCCGGCCGCTCCTCGCGCAGCACCTCCCGCAGGGCGAGCGCGAAGCGGTCGATGTCCGCGGGGGTGTTGTCGTGGTGGACGGAGGCGCCGACGGCCGTGGCACCGGCGGCCGAGGCCGGGTGCAGCGGGGTCTCCTGCGCGACCGCCTTGCGCACGACCACCCCGCGCCGGGCCAGCCCGCGGCGGATGAGGGCGGCGGGCACCTCGTCGTGGCGGAAGCCCACGATCCCGGCCTGCTCCCGCCCCGGGGCGAGCAGCCGGATCCCGGGCAGCCGGCCGACCGCGGCACGCAGCCGCGGCAGGAGGCTCTCGTACGGGTGGGACGCGTCCGCCTCGTGCCGGACGAGTGCCTCGTGCAGCGCGGCGACGGCGGCGGCGACGGGCGGCCGCGCGAGCGACTCCCCCAGGCCCGGGTCCACGTAGCCGAACCCGATGCCGTCCGGGCCGCGCAGGAACCGCCACCCGTCGGCGGTGAGCAGGGCGCAGCCGATGCGCGCGGCGTCGACGGGGAGCTGGCCGACGGAGTGGGACGCGTCGACGGCGTACAGCGCGCGGTGGGGGGCGAGGAGCCGGCCGACGGCCTCGACCGGGTTGACGGTTCCGCAGGCCGAGGAGACGTGGACGACGGAGACGAGCGCGACGTTCTCATCGAGGTGCTCGCGCATCCAGTCGAGGTCGAGGTCGCCGTCCTCGCGCAGCGGCACGACTTCGAGGGTGCAGCGGGTGCGGTCGCGCAGGGCGACGAGCGTGGCCAGGTGGGCCACGCCCTCGTGCGGGGTGGTCCAGATCCGGTCGCCGGGGCCGAGCGGGAGGCGCGAGACGAAGGATTCGAAGCCGTCGGCCGCGCCGGTGAACAGGGCGGTGTGCCGGGCCGGGACGCCGAGCAGCGCGCCGAGGCGCTCGTGGATGCCGGTGTCGAGGACGGGGCCGAGGCTCTCCTCCAGCACGTAGGGCCCGAAGCGGTCGTCGCGCGCCGTGCAGTCGGCGAGCACGGCGTGCACGGCCGCGGGCATCCGGCCCGTGCCCGCGGTGTTCAGGTGGGCCGTCGGGGCCCGGTGGGTTGTCTGCGCGTTCACTTCGGGGGCCTCCCCTCGCTGTTGGGGCGTACCGGATGTTGCCATCTGTTCTGGCAATACATTGCCCAGAATCAGCGAGCATTGGCAACGGCCGCTCCGGCGGGACTCTAGTTCCGGAGGCCAGCCCCTCTTGTGCCAAAAGAGGTTGGCAATAGTTGGCAAGCGGGCGTGCCGGTCCTGCCAGGACCAATGTTTCCGCAGGTCAGATGGGGTGCACAGGAGGCGAGACAAAGGTCCGGGCAGGGCGAATCCAGGGGGTTTTCCCGGGATGTTGAGCGCATCTCCAGCGAATGCCGAGTGAATCCCGAGGAGGCGTTGCCAATCTTCTTGGCAGAGAGGTTGCCAAGCAGGAACGAAACACTTGCCACGGAGGAGTCACCATGAAGAACATCGCCCGCGTCTTCGCCACCACCGCCCTCGTCGGCGCCGCCGTCCTGACCGCCGGCGGCATCGCCCAGGCCGACAGCGGCCCGAACACCGACTGGCCCTTCGCCCTGGCCTCCTCGGCCTCCGGACCTGGCACGGACTGGCCGGTCGGCCCCAACACCGACTGGCCGGTGGCCCCGAACACCGACTGGCCGTAACCGCCCGGACGCGTCGCCCCGGCAAGGTTTTGCCAGACCGACCGCAGCCCGCCGTCGCCACCGTCCGCACCATCACCGCCGCACCGCCGCACCGCCCCCCAGCAGCCGAGTCACCCAGCCAGTCGCTGTCGAAGGAGCACGCCCAGATGTCACTCTCCGGCCTCATCGCGCGACACGCACTCGCGCGGCCCGAGGCGATCGCCGTGACCTGCCCCGCCCCCGACGGCGGCGTCCGCTCGCTCTCCTACGGAGAGTTGCACCGGTCCGCCGACCGGCTCGCGGCCCACCTCACGGCCCTGGGTGTCGTCCCCGGCGACCGGGTGGTCACCGCGCTGCGGCCCGGACCCGAACTGGCGACCGCGCTCCTGGCCACCCTGCGTGCCGGAGCCTCCTACCTGCCCGTCGATCCGGACCTGCCCGGCCTTCCCGGCGAACGCCTGCGGACCGTCGTACGAGGTGGCGCGGCGCGCGCCGTCCTCACCGACGCGGCCACCGCGGCGCAGCACGCCGAAGGCCACCCCGACCTGGGGGCCGCGATCGTCCGCGTGGACACCGACGCCGCCCTCATCGCGGAGCGGCCCGCGGCCCCGGCCGGCGCGCACGCCGACGGCCGCGACCCCAGAACCGACGACGCGGCGTACGTCCGCTGGATCACCGGCCCCGACGGCGTCGCCGACGCCGTGGCCGTCTCGCACCGGGCCCTGCTCGACCTCGTCGGCTCGGCCGGCCCGGTACGGGTGACCCGCGACGACGTGGTGGCCCAGACCTCGGGACCCGACTCCGCCGCCTTCGCCTTCGAGCTGTGGTCCACCCTCGCCGCCGGCGCCCGCCTGGTCGTCCTGGACAGGGCGGGCGTGGCCGACCCGGCCCGCTTCGAGCGCGCGGTCGCCGAGCACGGGGTGTCCGTACTCTTCCTGGCGACCAGCCTGTTCCAGCGGATCGCCCGCGAGCGGCCCGGGGCCTTCGCCCCGCTGCGCACCGTCCTGTTCGGCGGCGAGGCCTGCGATCCGCGCACCGTGCGCGGGGTGCTGCGCGCCGGGGCCCCGCGGCGGCTCGTCCAGGTGTACGGGGCGGCCGGGTCCGCGCCGTTCGCCCTGTGGCACGAGGTCTCGGACGTCCCCGAAGGCGGCGAAGGCGAGGAAAGGACCCGCCGCATACCGATCGGGCGCCCCCGCGACGGCGTGAGCGCCGTGGTCGTGCGCGGCGACGGCGCTCAGGCGGGCCCGGGCGACACCGGCGAACTCCTGCTGGGCGGACCGGCCGTACGGGGCTTCGCGGGCCTGGAGGACCGCTGGAGCGGCAGCGGCGCCGCGCTGCGCCGCACCGGCGACCTGGTGACCGTGCGCGAGGACGGCGCCCTGGAGTTCGCCGGCCGGTCGGCGGACCGCGTCACCCTGCACGGGATGCCGGTGGAGCTCGGCGCGGTGGAGTCGGCGCTGCGGGAGCACCCGGGCGTGGCCGAGGCGGCGGTGACCCTGACCGGGGACCGCGACGACGGATGGAAGCTGGTCGCGCACGTGGTGCCCGCGGCCGATCCGCACCCCACCGTGGCGGACCCGGTGCGGATCGCCGAGTGGAAGGAGGTCTACGCCGCCCTGTACGCCGAGGCGCGCACGCGGGACCCCTACGAGCTGGAGGCGTTCGCCGACTCCATCGGCGCGGCCGACGCCCCGCCCGTGTCCGCGCAGGTGCTGCGCGAGCGGCGCGCGGCGACGGTGGACTGCGTCCGCGAGCTGGGGCAGCGCCGGATCCTGGAGATCGGCGCCGGCACCGGACTGCTCGCGGCCCAGCTGGCGGCGGACCCGCGGTGCGAGGAGTACTGGGCCACCGACTTCTCCGGCGCGGCCCTCGACGCGCTGCGCGCCCGGACCAACGCGGACGAGCGGCTGCGCGGCAAGGTGCGGCTCAGCTGCCGGGAGGCGCACGACACGGCGGGGCTGCCCGCCGGATACTTCGACACCGTCGTCCTGAACTCGGTCGTCCAGCACTTCCCCGGCCTCGGCTACCTGCGCACCGTCCTGGCACGCACCCTGGACCTGCTCGCGCCGGGCGGCTCGATCCTGCTCGGGGACCTGCGCCTGCTCGACTGGGCCACCGGCCCCGATCCCGAACTGCGTGTCGCCCCGGCGCTGTTCACTGCGCTGGCCCGGGAGTTCCCGGCCGTGCGGCGGGTGGAGGTACGGGCCCTGCCCGGCGCGGGCGACCGCTACGACGTGATCCTGGGCACCGCCGGGACTCCGGCCTCCGCCGCCACGATCGCCGCCCTCGCCTCCCTCGGCTTCACCCCCGAGGAGTGCGTGAACACGCCCGCCGCCTTCGCGCGCACCGCGGACCTGGGGGCCGCCCTGCGCGGACACCTCCAGGCGCGGCTTGCGGACCACATGGTGCCCGGCGCGTACGTGGTGCGCGCAGCGCTGCCGCTCGACGCGGACGGCAGGACCGACCGGGCGGCGCTGGCCGCGTCCGCCCCGGTGTCAGCGCCGGGGCAGGCGGCCAACCGGCCCGGGACCCCGCTCCAGGAGATCGCCCGCGACCTGTTCGCCGAGGTCCTCGGCCTGCCGTCGCGCGTCGTGCACGCCGACTGCGACTTCTTCTCCCTCGGAGGCCACGCCCCGGCCGCCGCCCGGCTGGTGGCGCGGGCCCGCGAGGCGCTCGGCGCCCCGGTGGACCTGCGCGCCCTGTACGGGGCCCCGACCCCGGCCCGTCTCGCGGCGCTGGCCGGGGACGGGCCCGCCGCCGCCACCGGGCCCGGCCGGGCCGTCGCGCGCAGCGCCGTACTGCCGCTGCGGCTGCGCGGCGCGCTGGACGTGGCCGCGCTGGCGGCCGCACTCGACGACCTGGGCCGCGGCCACGGCGCCCTGCGCAACAGCAGGATCGGCTCGGCCGGAACCCGGCTGCGCGAACTCGGCGCCGACGACCACCTGCTGGAGCTGACCCTGCCGGGCGACGAGGTCGACCTGTTCTCGCACGCGCCGCTGGCCGCCGCCCTCGCGGCGGCCTACGCGGCCCGGACCGGCGGCGGCTCGCCCGCCTCACCCCGCAAGGGTCCCGAGCCGGCGCCCCGGGCCGTCCGCGGCGACGTGGCGCCGACCGCCGCGCCGGGCAGTGCGCAGCTCGGCGCCGAGGACACCTTCGGCACCCTCACCCTCGACCTCGACGCCGCCGCGCACGGGCGGCTGACCGCGCTGGCCGCCGAGCACGGCGTCACCCTGTACATGGTGGTGCACGCCGCGCTCGCCGCCCTGCTCAGCCGGCTGGGCGCGGAGCCCCTCGTGACCCTGGCGGCCCCGGTCGCCGCCCGGGACAGCGCGGCCCTGCGCGGCGCGGTGGGCGTGTACGGGCGGGTGCTCGCCCTGACGGTGGACACCTCGGGCGACCCGGCCTTCGGGGAGCTGCTGCGGCGGGTGCGCTCGGCGGCGCTGGCCGCCTACCGGAACGGGGACGCGGCCCTGGCGCTGCCGGGCGGGATCGCCCTGAGCGTGCTGCGCGAGAGCTCCGGCACGTTCCCGGCCGGGGCGCTGACCGTACATCCCGAGTCGGAGCAGCTCCCACTGCAGAGCGCCGCGTTGGCGCTGACCCTGACCGAGCGGCACGGCCTTTCGGGCGCCCCTGCGGGGATCGCCGTCACGGCCTCGTTCTCGTACGACGCGCTGGGCGAGCAGGCCGCCGCCCTGCTGACCGGACAGCTGCTCGCGCTCCTCGCGGCGGCCCTCGACGCACCGCACGAGCCGATCGCCCGGCTGGGTCTGCCCGGCATCACGGGGGCGCCGGCCGGTGGCAGCCCGTGGAACGGCGCCCCCGGCGCCCGCCCGCAGACGCCGCCGAGCATCGCCGCGCTGCTGGCCGCCCAGGTGGCCCGCGCCCCGGGCGCACCGGCCCTGGCCGGCCTGGACTACGCCGAGCTCGACGCCCGCTCCGACCTGCTGGCGCACGTCCTGATCGCGCATCAGGCGGGTCCCGGGACCTCGGTGGCCACCGCCATCGCCTCGCCGACCGGGTTCGCGGTGGCCGCGCTGGCCATCGCCAAGACGGGCGCCGCCTGCCTGCCGGTGGATCCGGCACGCGGGCTCCCCGTCGGGGCGCGGCCGGCCGTACTGCTGCTGGACGCGGCCGCCGACCGGCTGCTGCCGCTGTATCCCGGCGCGGTGCGGCTGGTCCGCGACCGGGCCGCGGACCTGCTGCCGGCCGGCGCGAGCTGGCCGGTGCGCGACGGCGACCGTACGCGGCCGCTCGACCCCGGCGCCCCGGTGGTGCTGGCGGTCGCGCCCCGGGGACCGGTCGCGGTCGGCGGCGAGGCACTCGCCGCGGCCTGCCTGGGCCGGGCCCGCGACAGCGCCTGGCTGCTGCACGGCTATCCGGACGCGGAGGTCGCGCTGGGTCTGCTGTCCGCGCTCGTGTGCGGGGCCCAGGTGCACCTGCCGGACCCGTCGCTGGCCTACGGGACGCCGCCCGAGGTGCTGCACTGGCTGCGCGAGACGGGTGCCTCGGCGATCCTGGGCCCTTCCGACGACGTGCTGGTGGCGCTCGCCCGCGCCGAGGACACGGAGCTGACGATCAGCGCGGGCTGGCCCGAGGGGCGGCTGCTGGTCGAGCAGGTGCCCGGCGGCCCGGCGCGGCCCGCCCCCGGCTACCACGCCTACGTACTGGACGCGCGGATGCGGCCGGTGGCCCCCGGGGCGGTCGGCGCGCTGTACGTCGCCGGCGTCGGGGTGGCCCACGGCTACCCGGGGCTGCCGGGTGCGACCGGGGAGCGGTTCCTGCCCGACCCGCTGGTCTGCGCCCAGGGCGGCGCCGCGCGGATGTGGCGGACCGGGCACGCGGCGCGGGTCGCGGAGAACGGCAGCCTGTACGTCTTCGACCACCCGTGGGACGAGGACCCGTTCGCGGACGAGTTCGGCACCTTCGTCGTCGTCACGGACCCGGTGGGCCACCGCGCCCTGTGGCCGGCCGCGGTGCCGGTGCCGGCCCCGTGGCGCCGGACCCACGGCGAGGACCTGTACGAGCTGTGCCTGGACCACCTGGACGAGCAGCCCCTGGGCGACCGCCTCGGCGACCACCCGTAGCGGGCAGTCCGTCACCTCCCCGTGGCCGCCGAACCGTACGCGTGTTTCAATGACCGCCGTCAGAACGGCATTTGGTGTCAACGGGGGCGGAACGAAGATGCGCAGGTCGTACTACGCGGCACATGTCCACATGATCCTCGGTGTGGTGTCCGGGCTCTACTACCGGGAGCTCACCAAGGCGCACGACTTCACCGGAGAGACCCAGCTGGCGGTCGTGCACACCCACCTGCTCGCGCTGGGCATGCTGGGCTTCCTGATCGTCCTCGCACTGGACAAGCAGTTCGGGCTCTCCGGGTCGAAGCAGTTCACCGCCTTCTTCTGGTGCTACAACGCGGGCATCGCGATCACCTGTCTGGCGATGGTCTACCGAGGTACCCAGACCGTGCTCGGCAACACCGTGCCCGAGGGTTTCGCGATGGTCGCGGGCCTCGGGCACATCGTGCTGACGGTCGGGCTGATCCTGCTGTTCGTCCTGCTCGGCAAGCGGCTCAAGGCCGCCGAGCCGACCGAGCCGACCGAGCCGACGGAGGCAACCCAGGCTCAGGCGACCGCGGCTCAGGCGACGGAGCGGGCAGCGTCCGGTGGGCCACGCTGACGACGTAGCACTCCCCGAGCGGGTGGGTGACGAAGTCCCAGCCCTCGTCCCCGGCGTCCCCGCCGCCCGGCAGATCGGCCAGCACCACCCGGCCCTCGCCGTCGCGGGCGAACCCGAAGGCGCAGAAGCGGCGGCGCAGCCCGTGGCCGAGGGCCTTGGTGTACGCCTCCTTCAGGGTCCACAGGCGCAGCAGCCGGGCGCGGCGCTCGTCCTCGGGCAGCGCGGCCAGCTCCTCCCCCTCGCGGGGGGTGCAGACCTGGTCGCGCAGCAGCTCGAAGGAGATGTCCCGGTCGGCGGGCTCGGCGTCCACCCCGATCGGGCCGGTGCGGCTGACGCCGACCAGGATCAGTTCGTCGGTGTGGGCGAGGCTCACCTCCAGCTCACCGCCGAGCCCGCGCAGTACGGGCCGGCCGCCCAGCTGGTAGCCGAGGTCCAGGCTGCCCGCGTGCACGCCCAGGGCGAGCGCGGCGGTGTGCTTCATGACGAAGCGGGACACGGCGAAGCGCAGCCGGCCCGACGCGACCGGCGTCTGCCGGTAGCGCGGCCAGTCCTGGCCGAGCAGGGGGCGCAGTTCGGGGTCGAGCAGGGCGGAGGTCAGCCACTGGCCCCACCGGGTGCAGACGACCGCCTGGCCGGTGGTCTCGAGCCGTTCCTCGACCGCGTCCCAGGGGCCGTCGGGGCCGGGGATGTACACGGGTGCGTCGAGCGCGTCCAGGGTGGCGAGCGCGGCGAGCGCCTCGCCGAGCGCGCCGGGCGGCCCGGCCGCGCCGAGCGCGCGGTGGGCGTCGGGTCCCGCGTCGCGCAGGCCCGGGACGGCCCGCCCCCCGGTCATCGTGCGCGCCCGGTGGCGCGGATGTCACAGGCCAGGCCCTCGCGGTCGCGGTCGGCCAGTTCGGCCCACACCCGGTCCCGCGCCTCGATGGAGGCGGGTGTGCCCGGCCCGTCCGGTGCGATCCCGAGGCGTTCGGTGATCCGGGCCGTCGCGAGCAGTGCCCAGTGCGGGCTGCCGAGGAAGGGGTCGCGCCCGGCTTCGGCGGCGACGCCCTGTACCCCGAGCACGGCGGCGGCGAGCAGCACCATGGCCTGCCGGTCGGCCAGCGCCCGCATCCGGGGGTCGGCCGGGTCGGTGCCTTCGGCGAGCCGGCCCTGGCGGACCAGGGCGCGCTGCTCGCTCAGCAGCCGTCCGGCGACCCGGGCCAGCGCGGGGGTGACGTCCTCGCCCGCGCCTCCGGCGGCGGCCGCGGCGATGCGGGTGAAGCGGGCATGGGCGGCGGTCAGGGCGCTCACCAGGGTCTCGTCGCTGCCCGGTTGCGGGGGGACGATCCGCGCGGGCATCCGCTCGTCGAGCCGCAACAGTACGGAGGCGCAGGCGCCGGCGCCGGGACCACCCGGCCCGCCGGGGCCGCCCGCGTCCCAGCGCCGTCCGAACGCGGCCGCCAGGGCGGGCAGTTCCCGGGCCACATCGGCCTGCCGGGCCGCCACGTCCGCGCGGGAGGCCCCGGCGCGGTCCAGGCGGGCGAGCAGCTCGGCGAGCATCCGCCGCTCGGGGCCGTCGGGGGCGGCGAGCCTGCTCTCGGTCATGACGAGCTGCAGTTCGTCCAGTACGCCGGCCACCACGACCGGCACGGTGTAGCCGGCGGCGGCGCGCGCGCCCGGACCGCTGCCCTGGGGCAGCCCGCAGGCGCGCAGACCCACCGTCACCAGGGCCTCGCACGCCAGCAGATCGGCGAAGGCGGCCGACAGCGGGGCCTTCCAGCGCCGCCCGGCCCGGCTGCCGCGCGTGGCCTGGCCGGCGACCAGGGCCACGGTGGCGCGCAGTACCGTGCTCGCCGCGCCGGTCAGCGCCCGGGCGCCCAGCAGGGCGTCGCGCTGCTCGGCCCGTGCCACGGACTGCGCGTACCGGCCGGGCGCGGGCGGCGCGGCGGACTCCGCCGGCCTCCCGCGCACCACGGGCACCACGGGCATCTCGGGCATCGCGGGCACGACGGAAACGGCGGCCGCGACGGACCCGGGGGTCCTGGAGTCGCGGCCGTCCTGGAGCAGACCCGGCCGGGTCGGGGCCATCGACGGCCTCCCTCTCGTCCTCATCGGAGCCGGCGCACGCCGCTGCTGTTCAGGGCGTGCCAGGTCGCCAGCCGCAGGGTCTCGGCGCTCGCGCGCCCCAGCCACTCCCGTACGTACCGGCGGGCCTCCGCGAGTTCGGTGCCGCCGCCCAGGACCGGTTCGACGGCTTCCTCGCGCAGCATCACCTGCTGGGCGCAGACGACCCGTACGCCGTCTTCGTCCGGTTCCAGGGACCACTCCCCGCTGTGGGCGGCGACCAGTTCGGGGGAGGCCAGCTCCTTGTAGACGATCCGGGCGGCCGCGGGGAAGCAGAGCCGGACGGTGCGCGTGGTGACGCTCAGGCCGCCCGGTTCGGCGAAGGTGTCCATGGCGGCCACCTGGACGCCGGGCGCGTCCTCGATGACACGGGCCGCGTCCACGTGCGGGACGAGCTGCGCCCAGTCCTCGATGCGGTAGAGGAAGTCGTAGACCAGCTCGGCGGGACCGGCGACGTGCACGCTGTCCTCGAAGGACAGCAGCAGCTCGTCCAGCCGCTCCCAGCGCTCGGCGATGTTCTTGACCTGGGCCAGCTGGGCCTCGGTCTCCGCTTCCCACTCCCGGCGGCCGCGCGCGCCGGCGTCGCCCGGCAGCCCCTCAAGGGTGCGTTCCTGGCTGAGCGTCAGCAGGGTCTCGGTGTCGTCGCGCGCCTCGACCGTCCAGCGGCCGGTGGTGGGTACGCCCGGCCGGAAGGTGTCCTCCAGCTCGAAGGCGACGGTGCGGGTGTGCGGGTTCAGGATCCGGCGCATGTGGAAGGAGCGGACGCGGTCGCCGGCCACGTCCCACAGGCGCAGCCGCTCGTGGGTGCCGTCGAAGTCCATCCGCTCCACGTGGACGGAGGACGGCAGCAGGAGCGGCCAGCGCACGGCGTCGGCGAGCAGTCCGTAGACCACCCCGGCCGGGGCGGCCACCTCGGCCGTCCGCTCGCTCGCGTGGACACGCTGCGAAGAAGACATGGAACGGCCTCCCCTCCGAGTGGGTGCAGATGCACTCAAGGCTGCACCGGTCCACTCGAACTTCGCTCAAGCCCTGCGGGGGAACGGGGGGAGCGGGTGGCGGGCGCTACGCGTGCGTGGTCTGGGTGAGCGCTTCGGCGAGCATCCGCCAGATCTCCGCGGCGAGGTCGATGTTGGCGTCGTCCTGGGCCTGCTGGGCCAGGTCGCGCAGGCCCTGCACACCGGCCGGGTCCCCGTCCAGGATCTGCAGCTGGTGGCGCAGGATCGAGAGCCGGACCTGGTCGCGGTGGGTCATCCTCGGCTGGTCCCCGACGGCCTCGGCGAGGAGGGTGCGCGCGTCGTCGTACCGGGCGTCGGCGAAGGCGAGTTCGGCCTTGAGCGCCGCCTGGTACTGGCGCAGCGAGGGCGTGCCGACGAAGACGAGGGCGGCTTCGGCCTCGGTGATGCGCCGCTGCGCCTGCGCGGGGTCGGCTGGTCGCATCTGCAGGTGCAGGCGGGCGGCGGCCTGCCGCAGGCGCAGCCACAGCACCAGGTCCTCGTGGCTGCTGAAGCGGTCCAGGGCCTCCTCCAGGCAGGCCAGCGCGCCGTGGTGGTCGCCCTGGCGCATGCGGACGGCGGCCGCGGTCCACATGGCCTCGGCCCACAGGGCGTCGGAGCGGCCCTCGACGAGCGCGGTCAGCTCGTCGGCGTGCAGGCGGGCGTCGCCGGTCCGGCCCGCCTCGGCCTGGACGGAGACGAGGGCGAGCAGCACGGTGGCCCGGTCCTCGACGCCCAGGTGCTCGCGCTGGGCGAGCTGGTGGGCCTCGAAGGCCGCGTCGAGGGCGGGCAGTATCTCGCCGAGCGAGCGCAGGCAGCGGGCGAAGCGGGTCAGGCCCCGCACGCGCAGTTCGCTGACCGCGACCTCCTCGCCGAGCCCGACGAGTTCGGCGAGCTGGGCGCGCTCCGTGACGTGGTCGCCCTGGAGCCGGGAGGCCTGCGCGAGCAGCCACAGCGCCTGCCAGCGCAGGACCGCGCTCTCGTGGCCCTCGGCTGCCAGGGCGCGCCGCAGCGAGTCGATGGCGTCGGGGGAGCCGGTGGACGCGGCGAGGGTGAGGGCGTGGGCGAGGGAGCCGGTGGCGGGCTCCTCGAAGTCGGCGGGTTCCAGGCCGAGGCGGCCGGCCAGGTAGGTCACGGCCCGGTCGGTGGGCTGGCGTGCCCCGGACTCCAGCCGGGAGAGGTAGCCGGTGGACATGCCCTCGCCGGCCAGCGCGGTCTGGGACAGCCCCTTGGCCGTCCGCAGTTTCCTCAGGCGGTGTCCGAAGGCGGGCTGTCGCAGCATGAGCACCCCTGAGATCGACGGCAAAACTCTGTCGGGAACCGTCAACGAGCGTAGGCCGCCCGGCAATTCGCGGGCAAACCTTTGCCAGGTGAACCACCCCCGTCTCGTGCGGATCTCGTACGCGCCTCGTACGGATGCGGAGTGGTCGTGGGGTGTTCCTCGAGCGTTCCTCCACCGGATCGAGCCATGCTCTCCAGTACCCGGCCTTCGCACCGGCCAGGGCCTGCCCTTTTCTGAATCGAGCGCCTGGGAGTCGACGATGAGGCCATCGGTGTGCGCAGTGAGCGAGTCATGCACGCCTGCCTGCTACCAGGCCGGTGCGAAGACCGCGACGCACACCTCCGCGCACCACCACTTCGCGGGGGCCCACGCCGCCGCCCACGCGGTCGCGCACTCCGCCGCCCGGCGGACGGACGTGCTCCAGGACGCGATGCCCGACGACGACATCGGCTGGCCGCGCTAGCCCCCGGGTGGCCCGCGGCGGCCCGCGGCGCCACTTGTGCGCTCCACGGGCCGACGTCCAGGCCAAGGGCTACGGCCGCTTCGCGGTACTGACCCCCGAGGCGTAGCCGCTAGGCGGCAGCCGTGCGGAACTCCCGGGGGCTCAGGCCCCGTACGCGTTTGAAGGCCGTCGACAGCGCGAAGGCGCTGCCGTAGCCGACCCGGCGGGCGACCGTGGAGAGGGTGGCGTCCGGTTCGCGCAGGAGGTCGGCCGCGAGCGCCAGGCGCCAGCCCGTCAGGTAGGCCATCGGGGGTTCGCCGACCAGCTCGGTGAAGCGCCGGGCCAGGGCGGCCCGCGAGACGCCGACCTTCGAGGCGAGTTCCGCGACCGTCCAGCCGTACGCCGGGTTCTCGTGCAGCAGCCGCAGCGCCGGGCCGATCACCGGATCGCTCTCGGCGCCGCCGCGCTCCGCGAGCCAGGTGCGTACGACGCCGATCAGCAGCAGGTCCAGCAGCCGGTCCAGGACCAGCTCCTGGGCCGGTTCGCTGCGGGAGATCTCCGTGGCCAGCAGGGAGACCAGGGCGGTGTCCGCCGCGGAGGGCGGGCGGACCAGGACGGTCGGCAGCGCGTCCAGCAGGCGGCGGCCGATCGCGCCCGGCTCCTGGTAGGTGCCGCTCAGCATCACCACCGACCCGTCCGCCTCCCCCCAGGTGCGCACGCCGAGCAGCATGGACCGCGACACGTCCGCGCCGCCCTCCAGGCTGCAGCGCTGCTCCTCGTCCACGGTGATCCGCACCGGCGTGTCCGGGCGGTCCGCGACCGTGTACGGGACGGGGCCGCGCACGACGGCCACATCGCCGGGGCCCACCCTCACCGGCTCGCCCCCGTCGGGCAGCAGCCACGCCGAGCCGGACACCATGGTCATCACCGACAGCGGGGCCCGGTCCTCGATCCGCACCGCCCAGGGCGGGTTGAACACGGACTTCAGCAGAAAGGCGCCCCTGGCTTTGGGGCCTTCGAGGAGCCCGGTCAGTGTGTCCATCGCACCATCATCCGTCGCCTGCCCTCACGCGTTCCAGACACCCGTGGCCGCCGCCTCGCGCGCGAAGTCCGCGAAGTCCCGGGGCGGCCGGCCCAGCACCTCCTGGACCCCGTGCGCCAGATGCGCGTTGCGGCCGTCCAGGATCAGCGCGAAGAGCTCGGCGAAGTCCTCCGGCAGGCCGTGCCCGCGCAGCACCGCCCGGTAGTCCTCGTTCGAGACGGGGACGTAAGCGATCTCGCGCCCCGTCGCCTTCGACAGCTCGGCGGCGACGTCGTGGAAACTCAGCAGGCGCGGGCCGGTCAGCTCGTGGGTCCGGCCGATGTGCCGGTCGTCGGTCAGCGCCGCCACCACCACGTCGGCGATGTCCTCGGCGTCGACGAAGGGCTCCACGGCTTCGGCGGTCGGCAGCGCGATCTCGCCGGCCAGCACGGGCTCCAGGAAGAAGCTCTCGTCGAAGTTCTGGTTGAACCAGGCACAGCGCACGATCGTCCAGTCGGCGCCGGAGGCCTTCAGATTGCGCTCGCTGAGCTCCGCCGCCTCCTCGCCGCGGCCCGACAGCAGCACCAGGCGGCGCGCCCCGGCGGCCACGGCCGCCTCGGCGAAGGCGCCGACCTGCTCGGCGGCGCCCGGGAAGGCGAGGTCGGGGTAGTAGGTGACGTACGCCCGGTCGACGCCCTCGAGGGCCGGTCCCCAGGTCGCGGGCTCGTTCCAGTCGAAGGGCGGCTCGCCGGTGCGCGATCCGATCCGGACCGGACGGCCCAGGGCGGCGAGCTTGTCGGCGACGCGGCGGCCGGTCTTGCCGGTTCCGCCGATCACGAGGGTGGTTTGCGTTGTCTGCGTCATGTGGACCAGTCAACGCCGTCCCGGCGAGACGCGACATCGCCGAGAAGCTCAGGAACATGCGCGTGCGTCCATGGCCACCGACAGCTCAGACGACCCTGCGCATCCCCCGGGACTCCCGCTCCCGCAGCACCTCCAGCAGCGGCGCCGGGCGCGGGTCCGCCGGAGCCAGCGCCGCCGCGAGCGCGGCCTCGGTGAGCTCGGGCCCGCCGCCGGCCGTGTAGCCGTCGGGGCGCACCAGCAGCCAACTGCCCGCGGACATGCCCAGCACCTGGCGCAGCCGGCCTCCCGGGTCCGCCAGCAGCCGCGGCCCGGAGCGCGAGCGCACCCGGTCCGGCGCGACCGTGCGCACCGACAGCCAGGCCCCGTACCGTTCCAGCGCGGCCTGCGCCGTCTGGCGCGCCTCGCCGGTGGCCTCGGGCACGTACAGCAGGGACCAGCGCACGTCGCGCAGTTCGGCGCGCAGCCCCGCCGTTCCCGGGTCGCCCGGGAAGAGGGCCGCGGCCCCCGCCGCACGCGATCCGGCGGGCAGCCCCGGGCCGCCGGGGCCGCCCGGGCCGCCGCCCGGGCCCGGCGGCGGAGTGCTCAGCGGGCTGTCCGGGTAGCCCAGGCCCAGCCCGGCCGTACCGCAGAGCATCCGGCGCCGCACCGCCTCGCGCACGAAGGGCCGTACGACACGGTCCAGCAGCCCGGTACGGCGTACCAGTCCCAGCAGCACCGGCAGCGCCAGGCCCGCCAGCACATGGGCGAAACGGGCGAGCAGGCCCTCCCGGCCCGGCTCCAGCAGGGCCCGGCCGACCGGGACCCGCTCCCGCCCGTAGGTGTCGAGCAACTCGCGCCCGGCCCAGCCGTGTTCGACCATCGCGAGCTTCCAGCCGAGGTTGTACGCCTCCTGGATCCCGGTGTTCATGCCCTGTCCCGAACCGGGGCTGTCGCCGTGCGCGGCCTCCCCGGCGATGAAGCACCGCCCCTCGTGCATCCGCTCGGCCGTGCGCAGCTTGAAGGTGCGCACGCAGGACCACTCGGGCTCGCCGACCCGCACCTCGCGCCCGAGCCCGGCCGACAGCAGCGCGGAGTACCGCTCGTGCGCGGGTCTGGGGTCGGCGTCCGGGGCGGCCGGGTCGCCGGCCAGCAGCCGCCAGCGGCCCTCGCAGGCGTACGGCAGCATCAACAGCGAGCGCCCGCCGCCCGTGTGCACCCAGTGGACGCTGTCCTGGGGCAGGTCCTCGGCGCTGACGTGCACGTCCGCGAGTTCCCACCGCTCGGTGCCGGCCGCGCGCAGCGGAAGCCGCAGCCGTTCGCGGACGGTGCTGTGCCGGCCGTCGCAGCCGACCAGCCACGGGACCTCGTACTCCTCGTACCTCTCCTCGTGCCTCTCCTCGTACGTCTCCCCGTGCGCCCCGCCGTGCCGCAGCCGGACCCGGACCCGCTCGGCGTCCTGGGTCAGCCCGGTCAGCCGGACCCCCCACTCCACCCGCACGCCGAGGCGCAGCAGCGCCTCGCGCAGCAGTTCCTCCGTGCGGCTCTGCTCGATGACCACGGTGTACGGGAACCGGGTGGGCGGGCGGTCCGGGCCCGCGTCACCGGTGTCCAGTCGCAGGATGGGGCGGCCGCCCGCGGACACGGTGAACGCGCTGTTGCTGCGGCCGTGTTCGAGGAGGTGGCGGGCGAGACCCATCTGGTCGAGGGTCTCCAGGGTGCGCGGGTGCACCGCGACGGCCCCGCCGGCGCGGGAGGGCCCGGCCGCGGCGTCGACCAGCCGCACGCGCAGGCCCCGCCGGGCCAGTTCGTGGGCGGTGGTGAGTCCGGCCGGCCCGGCGCCGACCACGAGTACCTGAGCCTGGGCCGGTAGCGGCCGCGCGGTCACCACGATGCGACTCCCAGGGCTGTCGGGGCGGGGGGCAAGGGCCCTCCACGGTCTCCAGCACGGCTCGAAGTGGATCGGAAGCCCGCTCAAGTTGAGGAAAAGGGCCGGGAGTTGCCGTTACCAGCGGTCATCCGTCGGCGGCTACGGCTGCTCCTTGAGGGTGTGCGCGACGAGGGCGTTGGCGTGGCCGTGCCCCAGGCCGTGCCCGGCCTTGAGCCAGGAGACGAGCTCCATGTGCCCGGCGAGGGGCGAGGACCGGATGAGGTCCTTCCAGTGCGCGATCGGGTGGCCGTACTTCTTCTCGATGGAAGGGAAGTAGCTGGCGGGGCCCTTCACCGGCTCGGTCATGGCGTCTTCTCCTCGTGTCGTGCGGCGGGCGTGTGTCACAGGGGTAGACCGCGGGTCCGGCGAAAACTCATCGCCCCCGCCGCGGAAAGATCAGATGATCTTCGCATGACGTGGATCGAACGGACCGTGACCCGCGACGGCGTACGCCTCTCGTGCCGCGACTGGGGCGGCTCCGGTACGCCCGTGGTACTCCTGCACGGCCTCGCCGGCCACGCGGGCGAATGGGACGCGGCCGCGGAACATCTGCGCGGGGACCACCGGGTGGTGGCCCTCGACCAGCGCGGCCACGGCGAGAGCGAACGCCGTCCGGCGGACGTCTCGCGCGCGGCCTGCGTCGCGGACGTCGTCGAGGTCTGCGAACGGCTCGGGCTGGAGCGCCCCGTGCTGGTGGGCCAGTCGCTCGGCGGCCACACCGCCATGCTCACGGCGGCCGCCCACCCGGCGCTGGTCCGCGGCCTGGTCCTGGTCGACGCGGGCGCGGCGGCCGGCGATCCGGACACCCCGCGGGAGATCGGCGAGTGGCTGGACTCCTGGCCGCTCCCGTTCCCCTCACCGGCCGCGGCGCGGGAGTTCCTGGGCAGCGAGGCCTGGGCGGCGGGTCTGGAGGAGCGGGCGGACGGCTGGTACCCGCGCTTCGAGCGGTCGGTGATGGTGGAGACGATCAGCGAGAACCCCACCCGCGACTGGTGGCCCGAGTGGCGCCGGGTCGAGTGCCCGGCGCTGCTGGTCATCGGCGAGAAGGGCTTCGTCGGGCCGGAGGAGTCCGATCGGATGCTGGAGCTCGCGGGCCCGGACATGGCGGCGGTCTGCGTTCCCGGGGCCGCCCACGACGTCCACCTCGACCGCCCCGACGCCCTGCACGCGCTGCTGTCGGGCTTCCTCGCGGGGCTCGGGTAGCCGGACCGGTCCGGACGGGGGGTGTCCCCCGCGCGGTCGCCTCGTTCAACAGGCCATGATCAAGCGCATCGTGACCACGGCCCTCATCGCCGCCACCGCGGCTCTCACCGCCTCCGCTCCCGCCCTGGCCGCCGACACCCCGCCCGACGTCGTGACGAGCACCGTCGAGGACGTCCCGACGGACGCCACGGACGGCACGGAGGGCACGGACGGCACGGAGGGCACGGACGGCACCGACCTCACCGACGACCCTGGGGACTTCGCCGGTGCGTTCGACGCGTTCGGCGACACCACGGGCCCCCTCGGCGACCCCGCCGCCTAGGACCGATGACGCGAAGGAGCCCCGGACCTCCCCTGTGGGTCCGGGACTCCTTCGCGTCATCGGTCCTAGGCCTTGACCTCGGCGTTCTGGCAGGCCGTCAGCAGCCAGCGGCCGTCGTCGCCGCGGGTCATCACGTACAGCGGGGCGCCCTCGGAGTCGCCCTGCGCCGAGTGGTAGACCTGGCGGACCTTGACCGCGGCCACGTCGGGGCGCAGGAACTGCAGGTGCGCCACCTCGTAGGTGACCCGGCCGTCCCAGTTCGACGCGGGCAGCACGGCCCGGGTGAACTCGGCGATCGCGTCGAGGCCGATGAGCACCTTGCCGTGCGCGGTGGTCCAGAGCGCGTCCCGGTGGAAGAGGGCGAGGAAGCCTTCCGGATCCTTGGCCCGCTGGGTGCGCTCGACGGTGGCGACGACCTGCCTGATCGCTTCGACGTCCGCGGGGGCTCCGACGGACGGGTGCTGTTCGCTCATGGATCGATCGTGCTTCCTCAAGCATGGTTGAGGTCAAGCGATATGATCACATTGCCGTATGACCACGACGAAGACCCTCTACCTGCTCTGTTCCGCCGCCCCGCCCGTTTTCGACGTGGCCCGTGTGATCGAGGACGCCCAGGCCCGCGGCTGGGACGTCTGCCTCGGGCTCACCCCCACCGCCGCGCACTGGGTCTCCGGGAGCCTGGACGGGCTCGCCGTCCTGACGGGGCATCCGGTGCGGTGGCAGTACAAGTTCCCCGGGGAGGCCGACGTATGGCCGGCGGCCGACGCCCTGCTCTTCGCCCCGGCCACCTTCAACTCCCTCAACTCCTGGGCACTCGGCCTGACCGACCGGTTCGCCGTGGGCGTGGCCGCCGAGGCGGTCGGCAAGGAGGGCGTCCCCGTCGTCGCCATGCCGTGCCTGAACTCCGCCCTCTCCTCCCACCCGCAGTTCGACCAGTCCCTGGCCGTCCTGCGCGGCGCCGGCGTCACCGTCCTGTACGGCGATGACGGCTTCACCCCCGGCCCGGCCGGCCCGGACGCCCCGCCGCACTTCCCGTGGCAGACGGCCCTGGACGCGGTGACGAACGGCCGGTGAGCGGCCGGGCCAGGACGGGCCGGCTGCGCTGTTCGTCGGTCATCGGGCGATGCTCACAGACGTACGCCGCCCCGCGCACGCCATTTCACATGCCGGATCCCGCGCCCGCCTCGAGCTGCCGGAAGAAGGCCCGGACGTCCCCCACCAGCAGCTCCGGCACCTCCATCGCGGGGAAGTGGCCGCCCTTGTCGTAGGAGGTCCAGCGCACGACGGTGTCGGTGCGCGCGGCGACGTGCCGCAGCGGGATGAAGTTGTCCCGGGGGAAGTCGGCGAGCGCGGTCGGGGTGCGGGAGACCTCGGGCGGCTGCCCGTAGTAGTCGGCGTGGGCCCGCTCGTGGTAGATCCGCGCGGCGGAGCCGGCCGTGCCGGTCAGCCAGTACAGCATCACGTTGGTCAGCACCTGGTCCCGGTCCGGCGGGCAGGCCGGGTCGCTCCACTCGGCGAACTTCTCCCCGATCCAGGCCAGCAGCCCGACGGGCGAGTCATTGAGGGCGTACGCGAGGGTCTGCGGGCGGGTCGCCTGGATGTCGGCGTAGCCCTGCCGCTCGCGCGCCCAGGTCCGATACCGCTCCCAGGAGGCCCGCGTGCGCTCCCGCTCGGCCTCGTCCAGCGGCGCGAGTTCCTGCTCCGTGGGCTCCGCGGTGGCCCCGCCGCCCGGCAGCAGGTTGAGGTGGACCCCGCTGACGCGGTCGGGGTGGAGGCGGCCCAGTTCCCGGGAGACCGCCGCTCCCCAGTCGCCGCCCTGGACTCCGTACCGCTCGTACCCGAGTCTCTGCATCAGCACCGCGAAGGCGCGCGCGACCCTCTTGAACTCCCAGCCCCGCTCGGTGGTCGGCCCGGACAGGGTGAAGCCGGGGATCGACGGCAACACCAGGTGGAAGGCGTCGGCCGGGTCCCCGCCGTGTGCCCGGGGGTCCGTCAGGGGGCCGGCGACACGCTGGAACTCCACGAGGGAGCCGGGCCAGCCGTGGGTCATCAGCAGCGGCCGGGCGGCCGGTTCGGGCGAGCGCAGGTGCGCGAAGTGCACCCGGGCCCCGTCGATGACGGTGGTGTACTGCGGCCAGGAGTTCAGGCGCGCCTCGGCGGCCCGCCAGTCGTACCCGCCGCGCCAGTGGCGGGCGAGCGCGCGCACCTCGCCGAGCGGCATCCCGTACGCCCGGCCCGCGTCCGGCAGCTCGTCGGGCCAGCGGGCCCGGTCCAGCCGCTCGGCCAGGTCGTTCAGCTCGCGCTGCGGCACGTCGAGCCGGAACGGCCGCGCCCACTCACCAAGATCGCTCATGCGGTGGATGGTAGGGGTGGGCGGGGCCGCCGCTCACGCCGCATAGAGGTCGAAGGTCGACCCCCGCTTGGGACCGGCCGCCACGTCGAGCGCCGGATCCACGGTCAGCATCGCCTGGTGCAGCCGCTGCAACTGCGGCGACGGCTCCACGCCCAGGTCTTCGATCAGCCGGCCGCGCAGCCTGCGGTACACGTCCAGGGCCGTGGCCTGGCGCCCCGACCGGTACAGCGCGACCATCGCCTGCGAGTGCAGCCCCTCGTGCTGCGGGTGGCGGGCGATCAGCTCGGTGAGCTCGGCGAGCAGTTCGGTGTGGCGCCCGAGCCGCAGGTCCACATCGATCCGCCGCTCCACGGTGACCAGCCGGCTCTCCTCCAGCCGCATCACCTCGATCTCCAGGATCGGCCCCACCCGTACGTCGACCAGGGCCGGCCCCTGCCACAGCGCCAGCGCGGCGCGCAGCAGGTCCGCCGCGCTCTCGTCGTCGCCGCCCTCGAACGCCCGCTGCCCCTGGCCGACGAGGCTCTCGTACTCGTGCACGTCCACCGACTCCGGCGGGATCTGCAGCAGGTAGCCGCCGTGCCGGGTGGCCAGCACGTCCTTGGCGCCGCCGGGCTCGCCGGGGCCCATGGCGGTGCCGAGTCTGCGGCGCAGTTGGAGTATGTACGTCTGCAGGGTGGTCAGAGCGCTCTGAGGCAGGTCGGTGCCCCAGATCTCTTCCATGAGCGTGGGCACCGGCATCACCCGCCCCGGGTACAGGGCGAGGAGCGTCAGGATCTGCCGCGGCTTGCGGGCGGTCGGGACGATCGAGCCCCCGTTGACCTCAGCACTCAACGGACCCAGAACCTGAATTTTCACGGTCTCCTCCGTAAGTCGTCGAATTCCCCTCGTATTTCGGCCTTCGACTGAGGCACGGTAGCCGGGCCCTGCGCAATGTCTCCGAATTCTCGAGGCCCTTTTGAGCCCCTCTCCACGGGTCAAACCGCCGGTCGGCGGCCCTGTCAGTCCCGTGTCCCGCCCACCTCCCGTGCCGGGGCCGGTGGTGCTGGCAACCGCGGTCCGCCGGTTTCACCCGCGAATATCGCGGCGGTTGCCCATTTCGTCGACCGTGTGTCCGGTTGTGATGTGGGGGAAATCCGTTCCGGGACGCTCGGCTCGCGATCGGTCTGCTTCTGTTTCTGTTTCTGCTTTCGGCGGCTGTGGCACGGGAAGCGGTGCCTTCCACAGCGGAAGCACCGCGCCGCCGCGGGTCCCGCCCGGATCCCCGTGCCCGTACCCCTTCACACCCCGGTCCGTCAGATCCGTACGAGGCGCTCGCCGTCGGCCTCGCCGGCCGCGGCCAGGCTGTCCGGGCCCGCCATGAGGATCGAGCGCTGCAGTCGCCGCAGCGCGGCGGACGGCTCCAGCCCGAGCTCGCGTACGAGGGTGGCGCGCAGCCGCTGGTAGACGTCCAGGGCCTCGCCGCGGCGGCCGGAGCGGTGCAGGGCGAGCATGAACTGCCCGTGGAGGTTCTCGTGGGTGCGGTAGCGGCTGGCCAGCACGGTGAGCTCGGCCAGCAGTTCGCGGTGGCGGCCCAGTCTCAAGTCGGCCTCGATGCGCTGGTCGAGCGCGCACAGCCGGGTCTCCTCCAGCCGCAGCGTCTCCATGTCGAGCTGGGCCCCGCCGTGTACGTCGGCGAAGGCGGAGCCGGACCACAGTGCCAGGGCCTCGCGCAGCATCCGCGCGGCGCCGGGGAAGTCCCCGGCGTCCATGGCCCGGTAGCCCATGCCCGCGAGCCGGTCGAACTCCCGGACGTCCAGCTTGCCGCCGCCGCTGTCCAGCAGGTAGCCGCCGGGCAGGGTGACGAGCACGTCCTTCGCGGTGCGCTCGGGCCGTTCGGCTCCGTCCGCCTGCCCCGCGGCCGCCTCGTCCTTGCGCTTGCCCGCCTCCAGCGCGGTCGCGATGAGCGCGCGCAGTTGCAGGACGTAGGTCTGGAGGGTGGTGCGGGCGCTGCGGGGCGGCTCCTCGCCCCACAGCTCCTCTATGAGTGCCGCGACGGGCACCACTTGGTCCGCGTGCAGCGCCAGGAGCGCCAGCACTTGGCGGGGCTTGGGGGCGGTCGGCGTGATCGAGACACCGTTCACCCGCACCGCCAGTGCGCCCAGTACATCGATGTTCACGCTGAATCCCCCTGGTCCGTGGATGAGTCTCGCCCCACTCAAGGCTTGACCAGTAAAAAACAGGGCTAACGGTTTGTCAATATCAAACCGTCCACGCTGTTTTTTATAGGCAGATGCGAGCCCGTCGCGAGCACAGGGCACCTGACCTGCACTTTTATCCAATCCAGAAAGATCGGAATCGGGGAGCCGCCCGCCGCAGGCTCCCCATAGGTGGATCAAAGGGGCACTACAGCGACGCTATCCAAATAGAAGAGACCGATCAGTCTGTTCTATTCTCCCCCTCGGGACCCGCACCCGAACCCTCGTCCGGGGCCCGGCCGGAGCCGGCGGCCGTCAGGACTTCCAGCACCTCCGCGGCCGCGACCCGGGGCAGCAGCAGCTCCCAGAACCGGGTGACCGTGCCCGGTGCGAGCCAGGCCGCGTCCCGGGCTCCGAGCACCTCGAAGCCCACCGTCGCGGCCACCACGGCGGACACGGCGTCCTCCGGCGCCACCTCCGGCCGCAGTTCCCCCGCGACCCCGGCCAGCGTCATCGCCTCCTCGACCCAGCACCGCCAGTACTCGCGCAGGTCGGCCTGGGGCGGGCGGGCGGCATCGCCGCTCAGCTCGAAGCCCGCCCGCAGCACCACGTCTTCGCGCAGCCCCCGGGCGAGCCCGTGGGTCACGTCGACCAGATGCTGCAGACAACCGGCCGCGCCCTTGGGCCACCCTTCGGTGACCGCCCGCAGCCGCGCCAGCGCCGCCTCCTCGACGGCGGCCGCCAGGGCGTCCTTGCTGGCGAAATGGAAGTGCAGGGCGCCGCTGCTCACGCCGGCCTGCGTACTGATGGTGGTGAGCGAGGCGACCGTGAAGCCCTCCCGGTGGAAGATCTCGGCCGCGGATCCGATCAGGGCCTCCCGGGTGCGCACCGCGCGTGCTTGTCTGGCCATCGACTGCTCCGTTATCGCTGGGGATTGCCGCGCCCGGCCACCGCCGCCGACCGCCGGGCACAACGGCCCCGGTCCGGCTCGACCACACGCCCGTGAGTGCTGATCGCCTCCGCAGAGGCGCGTGGAGGCACGTGCACGACTGCCACAACCTCGCCCCTCCCTCAAGGTGCAACCCGATCAATGATCAGCGTAACAAACCGCTCGTGCGGTTTGAAGATGTGATACGCGAATCCGTCACGCCGGGATGGCTGATCCCCGGCACCGCAGATCACGGCAGCCGGGCGCGCGGCCCGTACAGATGCCCCTCCCAGCACGGCGCGGCGCCTACTGGAAGGCCGCTACGGCGCCGCTACAGGGGCGCCAGGGACTCATGGGGGCTCCCGAGGTGGCTGGATCGCGACGAGCTGGGGCGATGACCCAAGAGAGATCGATCGGAACTGTTTGTTCCGGATATTCCCTTTCCGAAGGGTCGGATTCCCCTAGAAATTAAACCGGTTGGTATGTATCTTTTCTCGTCTCAAACCCATCCGACCGGCACCTCGTCATCGCTGTTTCAGGGGGAGCAATGACTACGAGCACGTTTCGGGTTGAGCGGCCGACCATCGACGCGCACCAGGTAGGGAGCTACTACCCGGACTCGTTCCGCAGAGCCACCGACCTTCGGTACCCCTCGCTGACGACCACCGTGCCCAGGGAGTTCGTGCACCGCGCCGCCGTCGCCGAGGTCATGCTCACCGACTGGGAGCAGGTGGACGACACGCGGTTCAGAGTGGCCGCGCAGTGGCCGCGCAGCCACAGCTTCTTCACCCCCATAGACGGGGAGTACCACGATCCGCTCATGGTCACCGAGACGGTCCGCCAGATCGGTTACCTCTTGGCCCACGCCGGGTTCGGCGTCCCGATCGACCACCAGTTCCTGTTGTGGAACCTCACCGTCACCGTCCACCCCGAGCACCTGCGGGTCCGGCAGACGCCGGCCTCGCTCGACATCAAGGTCACGTGCACGGACCTCAAGCGCCGCGGGAACGGCGATCTGGCCGGCCTCCACTACGAGACGGAGTTCCGCCGCGACGGGCAGCTCGTCGCGACGGGCGGCGCCACCTTCACCTGCACCACCCCGGCCGCCTACCGGCGGGTTCGCGGGGACCACGCGTTCGGCGCCAACGACCCGTACGCCCTGCCGCTGACGGCGCCGGCGGCGCCGCAGAGCGTGGGGCGCACCTCGCCGGTCGACGTCGTACTGTCACCCGTCGGCGAGCCGAACCGCTGGCAGCTGAGGGTCGACACCCGCCACCCCGTGCTCTTCGACCACCCGGTCGACCACGTGCCGGGCATGCTGCTGCTCGAATCCGCCCGCCAGGCCGCGGCCGGTGCGCTGGGGCGTTCCTCGATCCTGCCGCTCAGCATCACCGGCGATTTCAGGCGGTACGTCGAACTGGCCACCCCGTGCACGATCGACGCCTGCCTCGTGCCGGAGCAACTGCCCGACGGCAGCGAACTGGTCCTGGTGACCGGCCATCAGGACGACGTGCTCTGCTTCAGCGCCAGCCTGACGGTGGCGCCCGAGGACCGCTGACCGGTCCGCCGGCGCCCCAGCCCCTTCGTACGCCCGCGCATTCGCCCGCGCCTACGCCTTCCCCCACGCCCACGCATTCGTCCGCGCCTTCGCCCACGCCCCGCCTCGTCGGCGCACTGCGTCGCCCCGCCCTGCTGCCGCTCCGCACTCGGCAGCAGGGCACGGCCACGAGCTCCGGACCGCCCGGCCGTCGTGAACTCCTCCGGCCCCGCCGGCCGGGCCCGAGCCGTGCGCCGGATCCCCGGCCCAGACCCGAACCGCCGCGTCAGCGGCGGAGCCCGCGACGGCCTCTCACCCCACCTCCCCGCTTCACACCCGCCCCGGAGGCCGTGCCTGTTCCCTCCCGGCGCATCAGTCAATCCAGGCAAAATACGGACTGGACGGTTTGGATGTAGGACGCATCCGCTATAAGATACAGACTGGGCGGTTCTTCCATTTCGGGACTCCGCTGTGGCGCACACGACATCGTGGAGGAGGCGGCAGCATGGCTGAGCAGGCCCGAGCCATCCAGACACGCAGGAACATCCTGACGGCCGCTGCCAAGATCTTCGAGAGCCGCGGCTACCAAGCCGCCACCATCTCCGAGATCCTCACGGCGGCCGGAGTGACCAAGGGGGCCTTGTACTTCCACTTCCAGTCGAAGGACGAGCTCGCCCAGGGAGTGCTCTCCGAGCAGGTGGACCACCGGCTGATGGTCCCCGATCGCTCCTCCAAGGTGCAGGAACTGGTGGACATGGTCATGCTGCACGCCTACCGGCTGCAGACCGATCCCCTGGTCCGCGCCGGCGTGAGACTGTCCCTGGAGCAGCAGCCGGGCCTCGACCGCAGCGGTCCGTTCCTGCAGTGGGCGGATGTCGTCACCACCCTGCTCACCAAGGCCCAGGCCCAGGGCGAGCTGCTGCCCCACGTCGATCCGGCCGAGAGCTCGGACGTGCTCGTCGGCGCCTTCGGCGGAGTCCAGGCCATGTCCCAGGCCGTCAGCGACTACCAGAACCTGCCGGACAAGGTGGCCGCACTGCTGCGCCATGTGCTGCCCAGCGTGACGCTCCCCTCGGTCCTGCCGTCCCTGGACCTTTCCGAGGGCAGGGGCGCCATGGTCTACCTCGAGGCCATCTCGGTGGCCGAGGAACGGGAAGCCGCGCTCGCGGTCGCGGCCGACTGAGCCGCCCGGCGGGCGGGCAGCCACCTCCACGGCCAGAACGGGACTCATCTTGACGCACTTACCCGCATCCCGGCCGACGGCAGCCCGCGGCCCGCTGGCCGGCAAGACGGCGCTGGTCACCGGTGCCAGCCGCGGCATCGGCCGCGGCATAGCCGAACGCCTGGCCGCCGACGGCGCACTCGTGGCCGTCCACTACGCGACGAACACCGGCGCCGCCGACGACGTCGTGGACTCCATCAGGGCCCGCGGCGGCGACGCCTTCTCCCTCCGGACCGCACTGGGCGTCGCGGGCGACGCCCAGGCCCTCTATGCCGGCCTCGACGTCGAACTCGGCCGGCGGGGCATCGAGCCGAAGATCGACATCCTGGTCAACAACGCCGCGGTCAGCGGCTCGGCCCGGATCCACGAGGTGACCCCGGAGCTGGTCGACAAGATCTTCTCGGTCAACGTCAAGGCGCTCCTCTTCGTCATCCAGAAAGGCCTGACCCGCATGCGGGAAGGCGGCCGGATCATCAACATCTCCTCCGCCGCCACCCGCATGGCCTACCCGGAATCCGTCGTGTACTCCATGAGCAAGGGCGCCATGGAGACCCTCACCCTGGCCCTCGCCAAGGAGCTCGGTTCCCGGGGCATCACCGTCAACACGGTCTCCCCGGGCTTCGTCACGACCGACATGAACGCGAAGCTCCGCACCACGCCCGAGGGAGCCGCGCGGCTGGCCGGCATGTCCGTCTTCGACCGCATCGGCGATCCCTCCGACATCGCCGGGATCGTGGCCTTCCTCGCCTCACCCGATTCCGGATGGATCACCGGCCAGCGCCTCGACGCATCGGGCGGCACGCACCTGTAACGACCCGCCGGGGCAACGGTTCCCACCCGGCCGCGCGGGCGTATCCGGTCCTCGACTCGCCCTCAAGTAAAGGCAGTTGGAACGCCCGACACCACCGCCTAGCATGCCTGCATGAATGAGCTCGGCTTGTTCCTCCGGATGCGGACCACGTGACCGGGCAGCGGGTGGTGATCACCGGCGCGACCGGCTTCATAGGTTCGGTGGTACTGAACATGCTGGCCCGCATCCGGGACGAATCCGGAGCCGCCGCCCTGCGCCTGCGGGCCGTGGGCCGCCAAGCCCCGCGGGCCGCCGGCCAGGTCGATGAATGGATCCGGGCGGACCTGTCCGATCCCCGGTCCCTGCGCGGGAGCTGCGACGGCGCGGACGTCCTGCTGCACCTGGCTTCGCTGATCGGCCCCGACGCCCGGCAGTGCGGCGTCGTCAACGCCGAGGGCACCGCGGCGCTGATGGCCCAGGCGCGAAAGGCCGGTCTCGGCCGGATCGTCCATCTGTCCACCTCGGCGGTCTACGGTCCCGGACCCCACCGCGGGATCCCGGTGGACGGCGTCGTTCCCACACCCGTCTCGGCTGCCAGCCGAACCCGGCTGGCAGCCGAGGAACCCGCTCTCGCCGCAGGTGCGGTGGTGCTCCGTCCCGGCCTGGTGATCGGGACCGGAGACCGCTGGGTGGTCCCCGGTGTGGCCCAGATCATCGAATCCACCCAGGCGTTGTGGGGAGGCGGGCGGGCCCTGCTGTCCCTGGTGGCGGTCGTCGACCTCGCCCGCCTCATCGTCCGCCTCGCCCTCGGCCACGGCCCGGTCGGCGGGACGGTCTGGCACGCCAGTCATCCGGAGCCCGTGTACGCGGCCGACCTGGTGCGGGCCCTCACCGGACGGGGAGTGCTGCCCGCGGTGGACCAGGACCTCCCCGAAGCCGAGTGCCTGGTACGCATGGCGGCCTCGGGCTGCCGGGTGAGCCCGCGTCAGTTCGGGCTGCTCGCGCAGGACCACTGGTACGACAGCAAGCAGATCTGGGGAGCCGCCGGCTGTCCGCCGGGGCCCGGGCCGCTGGCCTGCCTGGACGAGGCGGCCCCTTGGTACCGGGAGCACCTGGCCGAGGTCGTCGGACGTTAACGGCGTTAACGCCGTTAACGCCCCGGGGCCGAGGCCGATGTTCAGCACCACCAGCTCCATCACCCCCCGGCAGTTCATCGGCGCCCCGAGCGGCACCGCCTCCCGCCCCGGGCGGCCCGCCATCAGCGCCGCCCCGGTACCCGCGCCCCCCTTCGCGGCGACCGACACCGCCAAGGCCGCCACCGCCCAGAGCCAGCCGTCGACGTCGGCGCCCAGCAGCCGATGCCCGTCCGCAGCCCGCTCCCGACGAAGAAGAGCGCCAGCAGCGCCCCGAGCCCCAGGGACAAGGTCACCAGGCGCGTCACCCTCCCCCGGGGCGGCGGATCCGGAAACAGATCCGCGGCACACTTCCGGAGGTCGCCCGCCGCCCGCCGCCCGCCGCCCGCCGCCTACGAATTCCTGGGGGGCGTCTTGCCGATCAGCAGCCCGAGCCCGTCGAGGATGCGTTCCAGGCCGAACGTCAGAGCCTGGTCCTGCCCCCCGTGCGCACCGACCGAGGCCAGCGCGGCCGTGAGCGCCGGATAGCGCTCGCCGTGCACCCGCATCACCTCGCCGAGCGCCGTCACCATCTGCGCGTCGGGGCCCTCGCCCGATTCCCCGCCGCCGCCCATGGCCCGTTCCTGCTCGGCGATCGCGCGGACGTGCCCGGACAGCAGCACCACCGCGTCGATCGCCTCGGCCCCGCTCAGCCCGCACCCCTCCAGTGCGGCCAGCGCCCGTTCCATCCACCCGGTCTCGCGCGGCCCCGTCACCCGCGCCCCGACCGTCGCCTCCAGCAGCCAGGGGTGGGCCCGGAACCCCGCGTACAGCTCCCGCGCCCAGAGGTCGAGCCGCTCCCGCCAGCCCTCCCCCGCCGCATCGAGGGCGGGTGGCTGCGGCATCGCGGCCTCCACCATCAGCGAGACCAGTTCGGCCTTGCCCGGAACGTAGCGGTACAGCGCCATCTTCGTGACCGCCAGTTCCCCGGCCACCCCTTGCATCGATACGCCGGCCAGCCCCTCGGCGTCGGCGATCCGGACCCCCGCGCCGGCGATGCCCTCCAGGGTGAGCCCGCGCTTGGGACCCCGCGCGGAGCTGGCCGGCGGCCCCCAGAGCAGCCGCACGGCCGCGCCCCACTGCTCGTCCGTCATCGGATCCCCTCGTCTTCCCGTCCGCCCCACCAAAACTGTGTCTACCGTACACGTTAACGGCGTTAACGGTGCTGCGGCGTTAACGGCGTTAACGCCGTTAACGGTCCCCGTCGGCTGACGGTGCATCCAGAGCCGCTCCGGGAACGGGCCCTGATGTCCCGTCTCACCGAACTTTGACGAGTCTCATCGGAGTTTGACCGCCTGGGATTGAGCTGACTGCACTTGGTCGGCAACCAAGGGTTCCCGTCGAGTCAGCCACCGGGTATCCCGCAGCAGGGAGGAGCACGGTGGCCGTGGCTATCCCGGGAGGTCAGCTTGGTGCCGGGCAGGCTGGCTTCTACGAGTCGGAGGTCAGGAAGCCGATGAGCTGCTCTCCGGTGGCGTCGGGGTGTTCTTGGAGGTACTCCGCAGCGTGCTGCCTGTCCGTGGCGTTCAGCGCCAGGCCCATGGTGTGCAGCCGCTCAGAGACCTTGCCGGAGACGTCTTGCTCCTCGGCCAGCCCCAGCTGATCAATCGGTGCCGTGATCCGCACCCTCAGGCAGGGAGCGACGGAGTCGACGCCGGCTTCCTGGAGGAGACGGGAGGCCCGCTGGGAGAGGTCCTCGGAGGACAAAACCCGGGTGGTCGAGTTGGCGATGCCCTGGAGCGGCTGGGCGCGCAGCAGGCCGTTCAACAACGGAACCAGCACGGACCCGTCGAGGAACGATCCGCGATCCCGTTCCGCGACAGGCCTCCAGTACGTGATCACGTAGTCCAGCGCCCCGATATAGGCAGACCGCCGCTCCGGGCGGGCTTGGGGGTCGGCGGTCAAAGAGGTCTCGACCAGGGCCATGCTTACCGTTGGACGGATCAGCGTCGCCGGGTCCGGCAGCTCGAAGACCAAGTCCGTCTCGTAGGGCAGGTACGGACCCAGGGCCTGGGCAAGCGCCGTGTTGAGGCGCGGTGGGCTGGATATGGCAGGCATCGTTCAGCTCCTCCACTTCAAGATCATCAATGGATGTCGATCCTATAGATCCACCACCTCGCGCGAGGGGATTCTCGGATCGCAGCCTCAAGAGCCAGGTGGTCAAACTCCGATGAGACTCGTCGAAGTTCGGTGAGGCAGGACACCTGACGGAGCGCCGGAGGCGGGTCCTCCGCGGATCCGCACCACTTCGTTAGCAAAACTCAAGCGTGGTGGCCACATCCACCGGCGAACGTTAGTAAAGTCCCTCTCATGACTTCGCCCTCGTCTCAGAGCGACCGAGAGAAGGTCGTCTCCAAACTCCCTCCGTGGCTGCGCCAGGAGTTGAAGATCCGCACCGCCCAACTGCGGGTGGACATCCAGGATGCCGTCCACCAGGGCATCGCCCACTGGAGCGCGCTCGCCTCAGCCCCCTCCCCCGTCGACACCTCCGGCGCCGAGTCCTTCTCCACCTGGCTGCCCGCCGGGCAGTGGGAGTCCTTCCGTTCCGACTCCAAGGACCGCGGGGTCTCCCTCATCCAGGGCCTCGCCCAAGCCGTCCGCCTCTGGCTGGAGATGAACCCGGCGCCCACGGTCAAGCGGCCTTCCGTCGTACGCCGCATCGTCGTGTGCAACCAGAAGGGCGGGGTCGGCAAGACCGCCATCACCGCCGGCACCGCCGAGGCCCTCGCCGAGGACCCCGGCAGCCTCCACCCGGTCCGCGTCGCCCGGCAGCTCGCCCGGCTCGCGGCCGACGCCGAGGACCCCGGCGCCACAGGCACGGAGCAGCGGCCGGCCGAGGCCGGCTCCCTGGACCTGGAGGACCTGCCGGGCCTCGGGATGCGCGTGCTGCTCGTGGACTTCGACCCGCAGGGCCACCTCACCAAGCAGCTCGGCCAGCAGCCGCTGCCCATCGGCGGCGACAGCCTCACCTGCCACATGGCCGGCGAGGCCAAGGGCCCCCTGGCCGACCTGATCGTGCCCGTCACGAACGAGCGCTTCGGCGACCGGCTGCACATCCTGCCCGCGTGCACGGACGCCTTCCTCCTCGACGTCCGCCTCTCCACCGTCCGCGCCCGCGAGGCCGCCCTCGAGCGGGCCCTCTCCCCCGTCGAGGCGGACTACGACGTCATCCTCATCGACTGCCCACCGAGCCTGGGCCTGAGCATGGACGCGGCCATCTACTACGGGCGCCGCCGCGACGCCGAACAGCAGGGCGCCTCGGGCGCGCTGATCGTCGTACAGGCGGAGGACTCGTCGGCCGACGCCTACGACCTCCTCACCTCCCAGATCAACGACCTGCGCGACGACCTCAGCCTCGAGATCGACTACCTCGGGCTCGTCGTGAACCTCTACGACGGCCGGCGCGGGTACATCGCCACCTCCTCGCTCCAGGCCTGGATCGACATAAAGGATCCGCGCGTCGTGGCCGTCGTACCGGACCTGAAGGAACAGCGGGAGGCCGTCCGCGTGAAGCAGCCGCTGTTCGTCTACGCACCCAAGGGCGATCAGGCGGTCGCCCTGCGCGCCCTCGCTAGGGAGATCTCATGAGCAAGGCCGATAAATTGGGAGTCTCGGCTTCCTTCGCCCGGGCCCAGCCGGCCGGCATCAGTTCGCGGCGCGCGGCCATCGCGGAGGCCACCGGCGCCCCGACCTCCGGGGTGGTGCCGCCCTCGGAGGTACCGATCGAGGCGCTGGCCCACAACCCGTTCAACCTCCGCGAGGAGCTCACCGAACTGGAGGAGATGGCGCAGTCCCTCCTGGTGCGCGGCCAGCTCCAGCCCCTCGCGGTGGCCACCCGGATGGCCTTCATGGAGGCCCACCCGGGGCAGACCGACGGACTGGGCCGCGCCCCGTACGTGGTCATCGACGGCAACCGGCGGCTCGCCGCGGCGCAGCTGGCGGGGCTGAAGTCGATGCACATCCACGTGAACGACTCCCTGGCCACCTCGGCGGCGGACATCCTGGAGTCGGCGCTGATCGCCAACGTCCACCGGGTCGACGTGGCGCCGATGGACCAGGCGCGGGCCCTGCAGGAGCTGGTCGACGTCCACGGCTCGCAGGCGCAGGTCGCCAAGCGGCTGGGCAAGACGGCGGCGTGGGTCTCACAGCGGCTGACCCTCCTTCACCTGACCCCGGAACTCCAGGACAAGGTGGAGACGGGTGAGCTCAAGGTGGAGCCGGCCCGGCGGATCGGGCGCCTCCCCCAGGGTGACCAGGCGGCTGCGGCGGAGGAGACCATTAACGCCGTTAACCCTCCGCGCCAGCGCACGCGTCCGACGGCGGGGGCCGCTGGGGCAGAGGCAGGCGTTAACGGCGTTAACGCCGTTAATGATCGCGAGGTCCGCCCCGCTGCCGCAGCCCGCCGGATCACGATCGCGGTGGACTCCCCCGAGACCGTCGCGGACGCCCTCACCGCACACCTCACCCCCGACGACCTGAAGGCCGTCACCGAGCTGCTGCTGACCCGGATCTGAAACGGGCGCTTCGGCGGCCGTACCCACGACGGGGGCGCTGACGGCGTTAACGCCGTTAACGCCCCCACGTGTGTTTCATGTGCGTTCAGAGGTGCGCTTCACATAGGCTGCGGCTGGAGGTATCGATGCTCAACGCCCATGACAACGAACAGACCAGCCTCTTCGCGGCGGTCGACGCCCTGCTCGAGGAGGCGGCGGCGAAGGACGCCCTGCCGCACCCGGACGAGCGCAAGCGGCTGCGCGAGGCCGCGGGGCTGAGTCAGGACCAGATCGCCAAGGCACTGTCCGTCCGCCGCGAGACGGTCACCTCCTGGGAAACGGGCCGCACGGCACCCCGCCCTCCCAAGCGGGCGGCCTACGCCCGCCTCCTGGAAGGCCTCGCGGACCTCCACCCCGCCGACGCCGTTAACGCCGTTAACACCGTTAACACCCCGGCTCAGGACGCGACCCCGGAGGCCGACCCGAAGTCGATCATTAACGGCGTTAACGCTCCGGCCCCGGAGTCGATCATTAACGCCGTTAACGCCCCCGCTCCGGAGCCGACTCCGGACGCGACTCCGAAGACGATCATTAACGGCGTTAACGCTCCAGCCCCGGACCCGGCTCCCGAGGACACCCCGGAGTCGATCATTAACGGCGTTAACGCCCCGGAGTCCTCCCCCGCTGCCGACCCCGTTAACGCCGTTAACGCCGTTAACGCCCCGGCGCGGACGGCGGCTCGCGACGCGGCCCCGCGCCGGGCTCCGAAGTCGATCATTAACGGCGTTAACGCCCCCGCCCGGCAGCCCGCCGCCCCGCCCGCCCGCCTGGAAGGCAACGGCCCGCTCGCCGTGCTCGACGGCGCCGGCCGCGCCCACGCCGCCGGCGGGGTGGTCCTGGAGTACCCCGCCGGCGGTCTCCCCGCCCTCATCGCCTGGGCCCTCGGCCCCGCCGCCGACCTCCGCTCCCCCCGCCTCCACCGCAACGGCAAGGACGGCGACCCCCTCCTCGTCCTCACCCCAGCGGCCACCGAGGCACTCGGCCTCCCCCTGGTCCTGGAGGACCGCCGCGGGCTGCGCCTCCCCGACGACCACCCCGTCGTCCGCCTGCTCACCAAGGCCAAGTGGCAGCTGACCCGCCGCGGCTTCGGCCCCTGGGCCCGCGTCTACCGGCCCGCCACCCCCACCACCGGCCGCCAGTGCGTCCAGCTCGCGGTGCTGCCCTGGGGTGCGCTCGACCCCCGCGCCTGGGGTGAGGACACCGCCGAACTCCCCGCCCCGGAACTGGCCGAGCTCCTCACCTCGTACGCCACCCGGGTGCTCACCCCCCGCGGCTCCACGGCCGTCTCCGGCCTGGAGCTGATGACCTCCCTGCGTCCGCCCACCCGCGCCGCCCGCGACGAGACCACCGGCGCCTGGGTCTCGGCCCCCGTCCCCGGCTCCCTCACCCGCCCCGTCGACCCCGCTCCCCCGGAGGCCCCCGACGAGCACCCGGTGGTCGCGGCCCTCTACCCCCGCGCCCACCAGCGCACCCCGGACCAGGTCCTCGACGAGGAGGCGTACGACTGGATCCGCGACCCGCAGCTCCTGAGCGACGCCGAGTGCGCCCGTACCCACGCGGTCGGGATCGACGTGAACATGGCCTTCGCGGCGGCGGCCAACCGGCTGGTCGTCGGCATCGGGCCCGCCGTCCACACCGGCCGTCCGCGCTTCGACCCGAAGACTCCCGGCTGCTGGCTGGCGGACCTCTCGGACCTCGCGCTCGACCCGCGGCTGCCCAGCCCCTTCACCCCGCACGGCCGGGCCCCGGCCGGCCCCGCCTGGTACGCGACCCCGACCCTCGCCTACGCCCAGGAACTCGGCCACCCCGTCCAGCCGACCGAGGCCTGGCTGCGCCCCGACAGCGGGCCGTACCTCGACGCCTGGTACACCCGCCTGCGCGACGCGTACATGGCGACGATGGCGGAGCTCGGCGTGCACCCCGGGCTCACCGAGGCCGAGTTCCTCACCGCGATGGCGCACCACAAGCAGCACGATCCGGCCCAGGCCGCGGTGCTGTCCGCGATCAAGTCCACCGTCAAGGGCGGCATCGGCAAGCTCCGCGAACGCCCGCAGGGCGCCGGCTACCGGCCGGGCGAGCCCTGGCCCGCGCTCGAACGCCCCACCTGGCGGCCCGACATCCGGGCCGCGGTCATCGCCACGGCCCGGGTCAACATGCACCGCAAGATGCGCAAGCTGGCCGACGCGGGGGAGTACCCCATCGCCGTCCTCTCCGACTGCGCGGTCTACCTGTCCGACGGGCCGGGCCCGCTCGACTTCCTGCCCCGCACCCCCGACGGCAAGCCGCTGCCCGGCGGCTTCCGCCTAGGTGTCAGCCCCGGCATGGTCAAGCACGAGGGCACCCAGCCCCTGCTCTGGGCCGTGCAGATGCTCGACGAACGCCACAACCCCGCCCGGCACATCAAGGGCCACGACGCCGCGGCCGACGGAGAGTAGCAACCACCCATGCCCGAGATCAGCGACAGCCTCGAACGCGCCGACGAGCAGCACTTCACCCGTCCGATCCCCAAGTCCGCGGGCGCCCAGGTGCGTTTCCTGGTGAAGCAGCTCAAGTCCACCAAGGCCGTGGCGGACCTCCTCGCCATCTCCCGGCGCACGGTCGAGCGCTATGTGAAGGACCAGATCAAGCAGCCCAAGCCGGCGCTCGCCACCCGCCTCGCGACCGAGGTACGCCGCCGCTGGCAGCCGCTGGTGCGCAAGCGGGCCCGCGCCAAGGCGGCGAAGACCACCGGCCTGGTCATCGAGACCCGGGCACGGTTCGGTTTCAGCGCCGCGCCCGGCACCACCGACGACGGCCGGATGCGCCGGATCACCCAGCACCTGCCGGCGGACTACGCGGAGCGGCTCTTCGCGGCGCAGGCGGCCGGGGCCGCCGAGAGCCAGTTGCGGCGGATCGCCGCCGAGGGACTTCAGGAGATCTACTTCAAGGACCACGGCGCCCGCGCCCAGGGGCTCCTCGTCGAGTTCACCGACATCGACTACGTCGACTTCACTTTCTAGACTTTACTCCTGAATCCGACAAAAGCGATCCCCAGAACGGGGGTCTTACGGGGCGATCTCCCACCCTCCCATGGGATATGACTCTGGATCACACGGGAGGCCGCCAGGCGGCCGTACAGCGGTTTTCGACCGTGTCCGGGCCTCATCATCGACGCTGGGCCGCCGCCATGAGGGTACGGGCGAGCTCGCGGACCGAGTCGGCGCCCCCGTCGGGGGTTCCCGCGACGGCGACCAGCGGCGGCTGCCAGCCCTGCTCCGCGATGCGCTCGGCGACCTCGGCGGCGAGGCCGGCCGCCCCGGAGAAGCAGCCGAGCAGCAGGGGCGGCCCCGCGGCCAGCGCCGGCCGGAGCGCGGCGAGGCAGGCGGCCGCGTCGGCCGGGGCGCCGTCCGGCAGGGTCGCCAGCGCCTGCGGCCCGGGGTAGATCCGTGCCAGGGCGTCGTAGCAGCCGGGCGGCGCGTCGGGCGGCGGTATCAGGCAGACGGTGCCCGCGCCGGGGTGGGCCGGCGCCCGGAGCGTGCGCAGCGGCGCGGACGGCCGGGCCGCCGTATGCGGTACGGGGGCGCCGTGGAGCACCGCGAGGGCCTCGGCGACGGTGGTGGACTCCCGTGCGGTGGCCGGCAGTTCGCGCATCAGCCGGGCGGTCTGCGCGAGGATCTCGGCGGCGTCGCAGTCGCTGATCCGGGCCCGGTCGTGGACGGCGGTGAGCACCAGGCCGCCCTCTCCGTCGTGCCCGGCGCTGAGGCTGAACGGCGCCCCGGTGTACGGTCCGACGGCCTCGACGGGGTCGACCCGTACGCCCTCCTCCGCGAGGGCCTCGCTCAGCGACTCCCGGGAGGCGCGGGCCGTGTGCGGCCGTTCGCTGCCGGCCGGGGGCTCGAACGCGAGGAGGGATTCGGTGAGTTCGGCCTCGTAGGGGGCGCGGCCGGCCCAGGCGTGGATCTGCCCGGGGGAGACCCACTCGTAGGTGGCGGCGTCCAGCGCGCGGCCGGTCAGGTCGGCGAGCAGCCGGGTGACGAGACCGCCGGGCTCGACGACCGCGTGCCGGGGGAGCGCCACCTGCAGCGGGCCCGGGAGCCGCTCCACGCTGTCGAGGGCGATGCCCCGGCCGGAAGAGGCGACGGCGAAGGCGACGTGCCGCTCCCCCGTCGCCCGGTGCAGCAGCAGCGCCCACACGGCGTGCAGGGCGGTGCTCTCGGCGGCGCCGTGGCTCGCGGCCCAGTCCCGCAGCCGCGCGGCCTCGTACGGGGTCAGGCGCCGGCGGCCCACGCCGTGCCCCTCCCCGCCGGTCGGGCGGGCCCCGGTGCGCGCGGGCAGGGTGGCGGCGCCGCGCGGGGGAGTGGCCCCGGCCCAGTAGGCGCGGGCGGGCGCCAAGTCCCGGGCGGAGAGCCATTGGAGGTGGTCGCGCAGGTCGGGGCGGCGCTCACCGCCCACGGGACGCCCGTCGGCGAGGTAGGCGCGATAGAAGGCGTCGAGGAGCAGGCGCATGCTGCGGCCGTCGACGAAGGCCTGGTGGTGGGTGACGAGGATCCGGGTGGCGGCGCCCTCGTCGACCAGGGCGATGCGCAGCGGACCGGGCCGGGACACGTCGAACTCCCGCCGCCGCTCGCTCGCCAGCAGGGCGGGCCAGTCGGCGCCGCTGCCGGCCGGGTGCCACACGATCTCGGGGGCCGCGTGGGCGTGCACGAACACGGCGGGCGCCGCACCGGGGGCGGCGCCGCCCCCGGCCCGGGATCCGGCCCGGGCCGGCCCGAGCGCCGCCCGCAGGACCGCCTCGGAGCCGAAGACGGACTGCCAGGCCTCGGAGAAGCGTTCGAGGTCGAAGGGCCCGCGCCAGCGCCAGTGCACCTGCCCGACGTGCAGCCCGTGCCCGGGATGGGCCACCGTGTCGAGCAGCAGGTCCTGCTGAAGGGGTGTGACCGGCCCGGCCGGCGGACGCGCGGCGCGTCCGGGAGCGGGAGCGGCGGGGCCGCCCTCGGCGGGCTCGGTGCGGGCGTCAGCCACCGGCTGGGCTGCCGGGATCGCGCTCCCGGGCTGCTGGGGGAGCGAGGTGAGCAGGTCCACGAGCGGCCCGGCCGGGAAGGGGGGCGGCGGCAGGATCAGGCTGTGGTGCGTCGCGCTGTGCCGGCGCAGGGCCGGGGTGAACGGCGGAAACAGCGAGAGCGCCGCCTGCAGGGCCGCCGAGGACAGCGGTCCGAGCAGATCCAGGGAAGGCGGCGGCCCTGGAGCGATGACCACGCTCATCTGCGTCACGGTCCATCAGCTCCTCCCTGGCTGGGAACACAGACGTGGAAAGGGAGCGCACGACGCCGGCACGGCGCCCCCGCGAGCGTCGTGTGCACGGCAGTTCTACGAATTATGGACTAGCGCGCCAGAATTCAGGCGGAGTTAAGCCGGGGTCCGGCCGGGGGATCGGTCCGGGATTCCGGCGCGACTCCGGCGGGACTCCGTCATCATTCCGCCGGGATTCCGGCCCATTTCCGACCGGAATCCTGCCGAACTCTGGCAGGATTCCGGTGGAGAATGATCAGAATTCCACGGAACATTGATCGGACGGCGTTATCCGGGCAGTTCGGCGGGGGATTACGCCGCGTACAGGTCGAAGGTCGAGGTGCGCCGTGGCCCGGCCGCCACGTCGAGCGCGGGATCGACCGCCAGCATGGCCTGGTGCAGCCGCTGCAACTGGGGTGAGGGCTCCACTCCCAGTTCGTCGATCAGCCGCGTCCGCAGCCGCCGGAAGACGTCCAGCGCGCCCGCCTGGCGGCCTGAACGGTAGAGCGCCACCATCGCCTGGGCGTGCAGCCCCTCGTGCTGTCTGTGGCGCGCTATGAGCTCGGTCAGCTCCGCCAGCACCTCCGTGTGCCGGCCGAGGCGCAGGTCGACGTCGATGCGCCGCTCGACGGTCACCAGCCGGCTCTCCTCGAGGCGCATCACCTCGATCTCCAGGATCGGCCCCACCCGTACGTCCACCAGCGCGGGGCCCTGCCACAGCTGCAGCGCGGAGCGCAGCAGGCCGGCCGCGCGCTCGTCGTCGCCGTCCTCGAACGCCGACTGGCCCCCCGCGACCAGCCGATCGAACCCGTGGACGTCCACGCTCTCCGGCGGGACCTGCAGCACGTAGCCCCCGTGCCGTGTGGCGAGCACCTCCTTGGCGCCCCCGGGCGCGGCCGGTCCGAGCGCCGCGCCGAGGCGTCTGCGCAGCTGCAGGATGTACGTCTGCAGCGTCGTGAGCGCGCTCTGCGGCAGCCCCGAACCCCAGATCTCCTCCATCAGTGTCGGCACCGGCACCACACGGCCCGGATACAACGCAAGCAATGCGAGCACCTGCCGCGGCTTTCCCGCCGACGGAACGACCGAACCCCCGTTGACCTCCGCACTCAACGGACCCAGTACCTGAATCTCCACGGCTTCCCTCCGGACGTCGCCGAGTTCTCATCGATTTTCGGACGTCGACTCAGGCACGGTAGCGGCGACTTGAACCCGACCGTGGAATTCTTGAGCGGATATCCACCGCCCTTCGCGGGCGGCCGTGTGCGGGAAGGCGCCCGGCCGCCTGCTTCCACTGCGGGGATTAAGGCCGGAACACGTATCCGAAAGACCCCGGTGACTTCACCGGAATTCCTCGCGGCGCGCGCGTGCGCGCACGACGGCGCCCCCCGCCGTGGTGCGGCGGGGGGCGCTGTGACCAGGCACGGTCAGGGGTGCTCAGGGGGTGTTCAGGGAGTGTGGACCGCCTCGCACACGACCAGGTCGGCGAACGCCGCCGGGGTCGGGTACTCGTACAGGTCGGTGGGCTCCACCCCGGCCCCGTAGCGCTGGTTGACCAGGGCGACGAACTGCGCGGTCAGCAGGGAGTCCAGTCCCAGGGTGCGGAAGCTCTGGTCCGGGTCGATCCGGTCCGAAGGGATCCTCAGCACCTCGCCGAGCACCCCGAGGAGGACGGCCAGCACCTCGTCGGGCGCGGCGGGCGACTGCTGCGGATCACGGGGGTCACTCGTCATCGGTGGCTCCTTCGGCTAACCGGTGGTGCGGTGGGTCACGTTCACGTCCAGGGCGCCGTCAGCGCCGACTCGGTGTCCGCGACCGAAGTACGGTACTGCGCCGCACACCCCGCCGGCACGAGGCCGGGCAGCAGCAGGAGCCACAACGCGCTCACCCTGCGCCGGAGTTCCCCGTACGGCATGCCGATCCCCGCCATCACCTCGATGCCGCAGGCGGCCGCGGCCACCGCCGACTCGATGCCCTCCCAGCGGTCGGCGCGCAGCTCGCCCGCGTCGCGGGCCTCCCGCAGCAGCTCGCACACCGTGGTGAGCCAGGCCCGGTGGAAGTCGGTGACGGGCGGCTCGCTGCCCGCGCACTCCTTGGTGATCCTGAAGCTCGCGGGGAGGGCCGGCTCCTCGTGCAGGGTCCTGGCCAGCCAGTGGGTGAGGTCGACCAGCGTCTGGAGCGGCGGGACACCCCGGCTGCGCAGCGCGTGCGCCTCTGCGCTGAGCATGGCGCCGCCGCGCTCCTGCACCGCCTCGGCGAGCTCGTCCTTGGAGGCGAAGTGGAAGTACAGCGCGCCCTTGGTGACCCCGGCCGCCACGGCGATGTCGCCGAGCGTCGCGTTCGCGTACCCGTTGCGCTGGAACAGCTGGGCGCCCGCGTGGACGAGCCTGCGGCGGGTCCGCTCCGAGCGCGCCTGCACCGACCTGGCGCTGCGCCCGGCGGCGGGGCCGGTGGTGCTCCGTGCCAATGCCACGTCAGCCCACGCGGGCGAGTCGGGTGTCCGTCGCGTCGGGGGCGGCTTTCACGGGGTGCTCGGGGCCGGCCATGAGGATGGAGCGCTGCAGGGCCCGCAGGGCGGTGGAGGGCTCCAGGCCCTGTTCCCGTACGAGGGTGGCGCGCAGCCGCTGGTAGACGTCCAGTGCCTCGCCGCGGCGGCCGGAGCGGTGCAGGGCGAGCATGAACTGCCCGTGCAGGTTCTCGTGGGTGCGGTAGCGGCTGGCCAGCACGGTGAGCTCGGCCAGCAGTTCGCGGTGGCGGCCGAGCCGGATGTCGGCGTCGATGCGCTGGTCCAGCGCGCACAGCCGGCTCTCCTCCAGCCGCCGCGTCTCCATCTCCAGCTGGGCGCCGCCCTGTACGTCGGCGAAGGCGGGTCCCTGCCACAGGGCGAGGGCCTCGCGCAGCAGGCGGGCGGCGCCGGGGAAGTCCCCGGCGTCCATGGCCCGGTAGCCCATGCCCGCGAGCCGGTCGAACTCCCGGATGTCGCTGGCCGCGCCGCCGCTGTCGAGGAGGTAGCCGCCCGGGAGCGTGACCAGGACGTCCTTCGCGGTGCGCACGGGCGTCCCGTCCTCGCCGCCGGACTCGCCCGCGGCCTCGGCGCCCTCTCCCTGGCCCAGGGCCGTGGAGATCATCGCCCGCAGCTGCAGGACGTACGTCTGCAAGGTGGTCCGCGCGCTGCGCGGCGGCTTGCCCGCCCACAGCTCCTCGGTCAGGGCCGAGACCGGGACCACCTGGTCCGCGTGCAGGGCCAGCAGTGCAAGAACCTGGCGGGGCTTGGGAGCGGTCGGCGTGATCGAGACCCCGTTCACCCGCACCGCAAGCGCGCCCAGAACCGTGATGTCCACGCCCTACTCCCCTGTCCGTGGATGAACCACCGCCAGTAGAAAACAGCACGGCCGGTTTGTCAACACCAAACCGGTCGTACCGTTTTCGCCCGGAACGCTCGATCATCACCCTGAACAGGGACGGGAGTTGAGAAAAGGGGCTCCATGGAGGGGGAGATTGTCGATACCGAACGCTCCATACCCCCGCCAGAAACAGTCCAAGCGGTTGTTTTTGAGACCGTGCCGAAACGGCCCCCTGCGCGTTGTCCCCTGCACAGTCACATTCGCGGAGCCGGATCCGTCATAGCGGTACCGGCATAAAACGGGGCACCCGAGCCCCCACCCCCCGAGGAGTCCCTGATGAACGCACGTATGGGCAACCCCGCCATCGTGGTCCCCGGCGCGATGCAGGCCCTGCAGGCCATGGGCAAGGCCGTCACCGCCACCGGCATCAGCGAGCGCACCCTGGAGCTCGCCCACATCCGGGCCAGCCAGATCAACGCGTGCGGGGTCTGCCTCGACATGCACCCCAAGATCGCGAAGAAGCTCGGGGAGACCGACGAGCGCATCCACGCGATCGCCGGCTGGCGCGACACCCCCTACTTCGACGACGCCGAGCGCGCCGCCCTCGCCCTCGCCGAAGCCGTCACCCGCGTCGCGGACACCAGCAACGCGGTCCCGGACGAGGTCTACGAGGAGGCCGCCAAGCACTACGACGAGCAGCAGCTCGCGGCGCTCATCCTCTCCATCTCCACCGTCAACGTCTGGAACCGCATCAACGTCGCCACCCGCCAGGTCGCCGGCGCCGCCTGGGGCTGAGCCCGGCCGCGCCGGCGGCGGCTCAGCCGCCCACGGCGCTCTTCGCCGCAGCGCCCGACCGCACCGCGTCCGTCAGCACCGCGTCCGTCAGCACCGCGGCCGCGCCCGTGTAGCCGGCCGGATCCAGCAGGGCCGCCAGGGCCTCGGCGCCGTAGTGGCGCCCGAGCACCCCGGAGGCCGCCAGGACCTCCGCGAGCGGGCGCCCCGAGGCCGCGGCCTCGGCCGAAGCCTCGCTCATCAGCTCCTTGGCCTCGGCCTTCCCCAGCAACGGCGCCAGGACCGCCGCCAGCCGCTCGCTGACGATCTGCCCCCCGGTCAGCTCCAGGTTGGCCCGCATCCGCTCCGGGTGGACCCGCAGCCCGAGGGCCAGTTCCCGGGCCGTCGCGGCAGCGCCGCCGGCCAGCCTCAGGCACTCGCGCAGCGGCAGCCACTCCGCGTGCCAGGCACCCGCGGACCGCTCGTCCTCCGAGAGCATGGCCTGCGCGAGCACACTCGCGTACGCGGGCACCTGCAGGGCCGCCGAGCGGATCAGCGTGGCCAGTACGGGATTGCGCTTGTGCGGCATGGCCGAGGAGATCCCGCGGCCCGCCACCGCCGGTTCGGCCACCTCGCCGACCTCGGTGCGCGCCATCGACTGGACGTCCACCGCGATCTTGCCCAGGACGCCGGTGGCCAGGGCCAGTTCGGCGCCCAGCGCAGCGATCGGGGTACGGGCCGTGTGCCACGGCAGCCGCGGCGCGCCCAGCCCGCACTCGGCGGCGTACCGCTCGACCAGGCGCGGCGCGTACCCCTGCGGGTCCGCCACCGCGTGCGGGCCGCCGCTGGCGTACTCCACGTAGCCCGCCAGCGTCCCGGCCGCGCCGCCCAGTTGGACGGGAAGCCCCTCGGCCCGCAGCCGGCGCAGCCGCGCCGCCGCCTGCTCCACCGCCACCAGCCACCCGGCGGCCTTCAGGCCGAAGGTGGTCGGCACCGCGTGCAGGCCCAGCGTGCGACCGGCCAGCGCCGTGTCGCGGTGCCCGGCGGCGAGCGTGCGCAGGGCGCCCGCCACCGCGTCCAGATCGGCCGTGATCAGGTCCACGACCCGGGCGGACACCAGCATCAGCGCGGTGTCGAAGATGTCCTGGCTGGTGGAACCGCGGTGCACGAACTCGGCCGCCTCGGGGGAGTGCGCGGCCACCACGGCCGTGAACTCCCGCACCAGCCCCACCACCGGGTTGGCCGTCTCCCGGCTGCCGCGCGCGACGGCGACCAGGTCCAGGTGCTCCCGTACGGCCAGCTCGGAGATGACGCGGGCCGCCTCCTTGGGCACGGTCCCCAGATCGGCCTGGGACCGCACCAGGGCGGCCTCGGCGTCGAGCATCGCCTGCAGCCAGGCCTCGTCGGAAGTCGCCGCCTCCGCCGCCGTTCCCGCGCGTACGGGGCTCAGCAGACCGGAGTCGATGCCGGGCGGCAGTGTCACCTGGCCAGCTCCCCGACCGGGGCGAGGACGCTCTCGCTGTCCTGGAGCAGGCCCAGGACCGCGTCGGCTATGGCGTCCGAGTCCTGGAGGGTCACGGAGTCCACGCCGGGGCGGATGCCCGCCGCGGTGACCCAGTGCACCCACTCGGTCGGCACCCCGTACGCGTAGCGCGCCGGATGCGGCCGGCCCGCCGCGTCCACCACGTGGAACGGCGCACGGGTCACGTCCAGCCCGCCCGTCTCGTGCACCTCGTCGCCGGGTCCGGGGATCCTGTACGTGCGGCACTGGCCGGTGCCGAGCAGGTGGAGCAGCAGCGGGTCGGAGGTGGAGCGCAGGTCGATCTCCGGCAGGCGCGCCTCGATGAGCGTGTCCGCCCGGACCAGGGAGCCGGGCACGAGGGCGGACTCCACCGTGAAGGCACCCTCGGCGTCGTTGAGGCGCCGCAGCCGGGTCTCCGGACCGAGCACCTCCAGGACGCCCGCCTCGATCAGCGCGATGGCCTCCTCGATCCGGCTCGCGGGCGGCCCGATGGAGAGGAAGGCGTTGAGCGGGGTGTACCAGCCGTCCAGGTCCCGCCCGTAGGAGCCGCCGCTCAGCCCGCCGTGGTCGATGATCTGGCGGACCTCGTTGCGCAGGTCCCGCAGCACGTCCAGGGCAGCCTTCAGCGGCCCGTCCACGTTGCCCTCGCGGGCCGCGGCCAGGTCCTCGCGCAGGTGGTCCAGGAGCCAGGCACGGAAGTCCCCGGGCTCGCTGAACACCTGCCCCTCGTACGGCTTGGCGATGCGGGCCCAGTCCCAGCGCCGGTCGGCGGCGATACCGAACCGGTCGAGGACCTCCTCCTCGCGCGAGCTGCCCGGGGAGGCTCCCAGATAGGCCGTGCGCAGCGCCCCGGCCTCGGTGTGCCGTCCCTCGGCGGCCAGCAGCGCGGTGTAGTACACCGTCTCGGTCTCGCGGGCGATCAGCGGCCACAGGTCCCGGCGGAAGTCCAGCCCGCCCTCACGCCGGGACCTGCTCTGCAGCGCGCGGACCGTCTCCGGGGTCAGGACGAGCGGCATGTGGCGGCCGTGCGCGCCCTTCTGGTTCTCGCCGCGCGAGTGGAAGGGCATGCCGCGCCGGGACCCGGCGACGAGCTTCGGCTCCCGTCCCGAGGGCAGGTAGACCAGGCGCTCGCCCTGCCGCTCGAAGCGGCCGCCACGGCCGTGGGTGAACAGCGCCATGTAGTCGAAGAAGTTGAGGCCCAGGCCCAGCAGCGCCACCGTCTCCCCGGGGCGCACCGCCGAGAGGTCCGCCTCCGCCGGGTTCACGGGGGTGACGTAGTGCAGTCCGTTGCGGCGGGCGAAGCCGGCGCGCTCGCGCTGGCTCCTGGACTCCCGTACGGGCACGTGCCCCTGGGCGAGCACGACGGCGTGCAGCCCGTCGAGGCGGGTGCCGTCGGCGAGCCGTACGCTCTGCGTGCCCGTGCGCGGGTCGTCGTCCAGAGCCACCGCGCCGGAGCCGTGGACGACGGTGCGGACCCGGTCCGGGGCGGTCTTGACGACCCGTCTGAACACCCATTCCAGGTAGTGGCCGTAGAAGGCGCGGGTCGGGTACGAGTCGGGGCCCAGGGCGCGGGCCTCGGCCATCACCGACTCGGGGTGGTTCCAGTCGTCGACCGGACCCATGAGCGTCAGGAAGCGCGCCCATTCGTAGAGGCTGGGGCCGGGGGACAGCGGTCCCTTCAGCGTCACGCTCTCGTCGGTGAACAGCGTGACCTGGCTGGCCACCGTGTTCATCAGCAGGTGCTGCGACTGGTCCGTGCGCCACACCTGCCCCGGGCCCGGTGGGCAGCGGTCGACCACGTGGACGGTGATGGGTTCCTCACCCCCTTCGGCGGCCTGCGCGCAGATCCGTTCGAGAACGGAGAGCCCGCGGGGTCCGGCGCCGATGAGGCAGACGTCGAGCTGCCGGCTGGTCATGGTCACTCTCCACTGGTCCGTGTATCCGGTGTGCCATCCACGTCGGTCGGAGCTCGGGGCAGTGCCCCACGACGGCCCGGTCAGAGCCGTTCCGTTCCGAAACCCAGGCTGGATCACACTGCTAGAGGCGCTCAGGAGGCGCTCAAGAGCGGCTCAGGAGGCATGCCGGAGAAGACCGACTGCCGAACGACGCCCCCCAGGTCGGCGGCCTGGGGGGGCTTCGGTGCCGGGCTCCGGCCGGGCGGGGGTCAGCGGGGACCCAGGCCCAGGTCCCGCACCACCTGCCGGTACTGCCCGATGAGCTGGGGCCTGGCCTCGTGGACGGCCGGCGGGAAGTTCTCCACCAGCAGGTCGTAGCCGCGCGCCAGGACCGGGTCCTCCAGCAGCCCGAAGACCATGTGCCCGCCGCCCTGCGGGCCGCCCGCGAGGATGGCCTTGCGCAGCCGGTCGATCTCGCTGCCGCTGACCCCCGGGAACAGGTCCCGTACGACCGGCTCCTCGGTGTCGAGGTGGGCGGCGAGCACCTTCTGCACGCGGCGCGCGGCCGCCGCGCCCTCGCGGGCCGGCCGGCCCGCGGAGGCGAGGGTGGCGAGCGGGCCCAGCGCGGCAAGCTCGTCCACGGCCGCCTGCAGGGCGTCCAGTTCCGCGTTCAGTTCCGCGTGCTCGTCCTTGAGGGTGTCGAAGTGCGCACCCGCCTGCGGGTAGAGCTCGCGCAGCACCGGCCAGAACAGGTCGTCCTCGCTGATGTGGTGGTGGTGGGTCAGCTCCACCAGCCAGCCGGCCGTCCACACCAGGGTGGGGATGTCGACGGCCGCGCCGTCGGTCAGGCACTGGAAGGAGCCGGCGACCAGCTCCGTGCCCCGGCGCAGTATGTCGTGGGCCGAGAGGAACTCCTGGTACATGCGGGCGCCGGGGTTGAGGCCGGCCGACGCCGCCTCGGCCACCGCCGCCACGACGTCGTAGCGCTGGATCCGGTCCACCGCTTCCACCACCGCGTGCATCGACGCCGCGGGCGCCTGTCCGGGCTGTCCGGGCTGCCCGGGCTGCCCGGGCTGCCCGGGCTGCGGAGCCTGTCCGCCGCCGGCCGGAGCGGGGCCGCCCTTGCCGATCCGCTGCGCGCCGCCCGCGCGGGCGCCCTCGGCCACCCCGGCGGTGTAGGGCCGGCGCAGCTCCTCGTACCGGCGCAGGGCGGCGGCGACCCGGCCCGGACCGTCCGGCTCGCGCCGCAGGAAACCGGCCAGCGCCACCGCGTCCTCGATGGCCTGGCTGGCGCCCTGGCCGTGGTGGGGGAGCATCGGATGGGCCGCGTCCCCGAGCAGGGTGGTGCGCGCCGTGCTCCAACGGGCCAGCGGCTCGCGGTCGTACAGGGACCAGTGCCCGGCCTCGGCCACGGCCCCGGCCAGTTCCCGTACGGCGGGCTCCCAGCCGGCGAAGGCCGCCGCCAGCTCGCGCCCGTCGCCCCGCCGGGTCCAGGAGTCCCCGCGGTCGGCGGTGTCCGCCACCACGGCGACGAAGGACAGTTCGCGCCCGGAGCGGACCGGGGCGGCGAGCAGCCGCTCCCGCGCGCCGGTCCACACGTACATGGTGTCGGCGGCCCGCCCGCCCAGCGAGGGCAGCAGCTCCACGGGCACCACCCCGCGGATCGCGGCGGTACCCGACCACACCGGGGCGTCGGACGCGGCGGCGAGCCGGCGGCGCACCACGGAGTGCACTCCGTCGGCCGCGACCAGGAGATCGGCCCGCCCGCGGGTGCCGTCCTCGAAGTCGAGGCGCACCCCGTCCTCGTCCTCCTCGAAACCGACGAGGCGCCGGCCCAGGTGCACCGTCTCGGCGGGGACCTGGTCGGCGAGGATCCGGTGCAGGTCCGCGCGGTGGACCGTGTAGTGCGGGCTGCCGTACTCGGCCTCCCAGGCGGCTCCCAACGGCTGCCGGTTCACCGCCAGGCCGCTGTCCCAGAGCCGGATCTCCAGGGCCTCGGGGCGCACCGCGACCTCCCGCAGCCGCTCCTCCAGCCCGAACCGGTGCAGCAGCCGGGCCCCGTTGGGCGCCAGGTGCAGCCCGGCCCCGACCTCCGACAGCTCCGGGGCCTGCTCGTACACGTCGGCCTCCAGGCCGGCCCGGCGCAGCGCCATCGCCGCGGCCAGGCCGCCGATGCCCGCGCCGACGACCGCCACGCGCAGGGTCTCATCGCTCATCCGGATCTCCTCACTCGGGTACTCGGGGTACCCGGGGATGCGTGCTGGACTGGAACTCGCGGGGGGAAGAGCACGGGGCGGCGTCGCAGGAGGCGGCCTGGGACATGCCCCGGACAGACCGACGGGCGGCCAGGCCACCGCTGCGAGCTCGGTGATCTGGCCGCCCTTCGGATGGCGCCCGGTGCCGGGTCAGATGCTCCAGCGGTTGATCTTCGCGTAGGCGGGGACCCACGCGTTCTCGTACGCGGCGCGGGCCGGCTCCGGCAGCACCCGCAGCACGGTCGCGCTGTCCGACTCGGAAGCGCCGTCGAGCAGCCACGGCAGGTACCGCGGGTTGTCGGGGCCGATGCGCTGCGCGTGGGCCTGGCCGAAGCCCATGAGCAGCGGCGGGGTCGCGACGTCGTCGATGACCGGCAGCCCCTCGTCCTCCTCGTGCTTGAAGTGCCCGCCGAGGCCCGTGACGAGGGCGTCGACCAGGTCACCGAGGCGCTCGTGCCCCGCCGGGTCGACCAGCGCGGCGTCGATCGCGTCCAGCATCGGGTCGATGGTCAGGTGCTCGGCCTCCAGCGCCTCGACGACCGCGAGGTCGTCGGGGCGGCCGGCGAGCGCTTCCCGGATGCCCGGCCACAGCGCCTCGTCCTCGGCGCCGTGGTGGACGTGCAGGTAGGACTTGAACATCTCCCAGCCCGCGGCGGTGCGCAGGATGGTGACGGGGTCGTCGCTGGTGCGGGCGGCCACCTTGGCCAGGTGCTCCAGCTCCCGTCGCAGCGCGTCGTGGATGACGAACATCATGGTCATGTCGTGCTTGAAAGTGGCGCTCATGGTTCTTCCTTCCGAGGTCCCCGTGCCCGCCGCGTCACGGCGGGCACTCCCGACTCACCGGGCGGCGCCGCTCAGGGCAAGTGCCGGGCAGTCTGGGGGAAGGGACGTGTCCGCGCGCTCAGCTCCCCGTCACGCCGTACCTCACGCCCGACCCCCGGCGGCCCTCGCCACCCGGCGGGCCCGTGCCCTTCACAGTACGGCGCCCCGCTGCGCCCCGGCGGCGCTCTCCACCGTCTCTCGAGCGGTCCCGAACCAGGCCTCCAGCGCCGCTCGAAGGCTGCCGCCGTCCGGCGCGGCCCACGCCACGTGGCCGTCGGGCCGCAGCAGCACGGCCTCGGGCAGCCGCAGCCCGCCGGGCGTCAGCTCCGGGTCCCAGCGCCCCTCGACCACGTCGACCCGGTCCGACCAGGCCCCGGCCAGTTCCTTCAGCTCCGCGTCGCCCTCGCCGCCGGTGAGCACCAGTACGCCGCGGGCCGCGTGCAGCAGTTCGGCGACCCGGGTACGGGCGCCGTCCGCGCGCTGCAGCTCGTGGTCGGGCAGCCGCAGCCCGGCCAGCGGGTGCCCCGGGGCGCCCATGTCGTAGCGGACGTCGATCCCGCTGACCAGTCCCGCCAGGTGCCGGGCCACCTCAGGGATCTCCACCAGCTCGCGCATGACGGCGCGCAGCGGCTCCATCTCCTCGCCGCTCAGGTACAGGCGGGTCTGCGCGCGGGTGTTGCGCATCAGCCCCTCGCCCACCGGGTGCCGCTCGGACTGGAAGGTGTCCAGCAGGCCCTCGGGGGCCCAGCCCTTGACCGTCGCGGCCAGCTTCCAGCCGAGGTTGGCGGCGTCCTGGACGCCCACGCTCATGCCCTGCGCGCCGGCCGGCATGTGGATGTGGGTGGCGTCCCCGACGAGGAACACCCGCCCGCTGCGGTACTCGGAGGCCTGGCGCGTGGTGTCGGTGAAGGAGCTCACCCACCGGGCCTCCGCGCCGTGCACGTCCTCGCCCGTCATCCGCTGCCAGGCGTCGGCGATCTCGGCGAAGGTCAGCTTGCTCTTGTCCTCGTGCGGGCGCAGCTTCTCGTCGTGGATGACGATGCGGTCCACGCCGTCCTCGAGGTTGAAGGCCATGACCATGCCGCCCGGGACCTGCTCGCCGATCGGCCGCTGGCGGATGTTCGCCCCGACCAGGTCGGCCATGTACATCCCCCGGGTGGCCTCCCACCCGGGGAAGTCGATGCCGGCCAGCTTGCGCACGATGCTGCGCGCCCCGTCACAGCCCACCAGGTACGAGGCGCTCTCCTCGCCCCGCCCGTCCGGACCCTCGTACTCGACGACGACGCCGTCCGCGCTCTCCCGGAAGCCGACCACCTCGTGCTCGCGGCGGACGGTGACCCCGATCTCGCGCACCCAGGCCTCCAGCAGGGCCTCGGTGCGGAACTGCGGGATCCCGCGCACGCTGTAGTGGTTGTCGTCGAGCTTGCTGAAGTCGATGCGCACGCCGCCGAAGTGGCCCTGCGCGTACTCGACCTCGCCGAACCGGGCGAGCAGCCCGCGCTGGTCGAACACCTCGGCCGCACGCTTGGTGAAGCCGACGCCGCGTGACTCGCCGCTCGGCGCGGGCAGCTTCTCGAAGACGACGACGTCCGCGCCGCCGAGCCGGATCTCGCCGGCGAGCATCAGCCCGACCGGACCCGCGCCGACGACTATTACGTCCTTGCCCATGGCTTCGTTCTCCTCGTGCAGCAGATGGATGAAGGTCGGTCAGGCGAAGAATTCCGTCAGCAGCCGGATGACCGGCTCGGGCTGCTCCTCGGGGAGCCAGTGCAGGGTCTCGTACAGCTTCACCACCCGCACGTCGGGGGCCAGCGAGGGGAGCACCTGCTCGAACTCCTCGTGGCTCACGGGGGAGGCGATCCCGAGCACCGGCACGGTGACCTTGTCGTACGTCGCCATGTCCTCGATGTCCTGCGGGAAGGCCCGGTACCAGCCGTTGGTCGCCCGGATCTGCTCGGGGGTGTCGTAGGCGCGGGCGAAGATGGCCCGGTCGCACGGACTGACCGAGTCCTGGTCGTAGAGGGAGTTCGCGAAGATCCAGTCGACGACGTGCCGCATCCGGCCGGCGATCAGCTTCTCCGGCAGGTCCTTCGTCTGGTTGAAGGCCCACCACCACATGGAGACCCCGGTGCCGGGGCGGCGCAGCAGCGGCATCGAATACTTGCTCTCGCCCGGGTGCATGACGTCGAGCAGGGCGAGCTTGCGGACGGCCTCGGGGTGGTTGACGGCGAGGCTGAACGCGACCATGGCGCCGATGTCGTGGCCGGCCACGTTGACGCTCTGGTAGCCGAGGTGGTGGACCAGGGCGCGGATGTCCGCGGCCATCGACTTCTTGTCGTAGCCGCCCTCGGGGCGGCTGGAGCCGCCCATCCCGCGCAGGTCGACCGCGATGACGCGGTAGCGGCGGGCGAGCTCGGGCATGATCTTGCGGAATTCCCACCAGGTCTGCGGCCAGCCGGGCAGCAGGACCAGCGGCTCGCCCTCGCCGCCGGCGACGTAGTGCAGCCGTACGCCGTCCAGGTCCGCGTACATGCTTCTGAAGTCACCCGGAAGCGATCTCGCCAGTTCCTCGTCGGTCGGGCTCTCCAGCCCGGTCAGATCCTCGATCGAGCCCGTGTGCTCGTCCACCGTCGTCATCTCGTACCTTTCTCGGCTCTGTGCTGTGCTGGGGCGGCCGTACGGGGGCGGTCCGTCAGCCGCGGAACGCGGGGGCGTTCTCCTCGGCCCACAGGGCGAAGGTGCGGCCGGGGTGGCCGGTCAGCTCTTCGATGTCGCCGGTGAGCGGCAGCGGCTCGGTGTCCTTGGACCACAGGACGAGCAGCTCGTCGGCGATGTCGGCGGGGATGTAGCCGGCGCGGCCCGCCTTCCACTCCTCGGGCGCCACGACGCGCACCGGGATCGCGCGGCCGGCGGCCTCCTCGACGGTGCGGACCTGCTCGGCGAAGGTGAGCGCCTGGGGCCCGGTGAGGTGGTAAGAGCGTCCCTGGAACCGGGGTTCGGTGAGCGCGGCCAGTGCGGCCTCGGCGATGTCCTTCTCGTTGACCGGGTCGGCGTAGCTGTCGGGGAAGGGCAGGCTGACGAAGCCCGCGCCCTTGAGGGCCCACGCCCAGGGCAGGCAGTTGCCCGCGAGGGCGCCGCAGCGGAAGGCGGTCGCCGTGATGGTGGAGGCCTCCAGCGCCTGCTCGACGACCAGGTGCGGGGCGGCGATGCAGTTGTCGGCGGCGTCCGGGAGCAGCACCGCGTCCGAGGACATGATCACCACGTGCCGGACCCCGGCGGCCTCGGCCTCCTTGACGAACGCGTCGATCTCGCTGGGCTCGCAGTACAGGAAGACGGACTCGACGCCGGCCAGCGCCGCCCGGAAGCCGGACGCGTCGTCCAGGGCGAGCGGTACGGACTCCACGCCCTCGGGCAGCGAAAGCTTCGACGGGTCGGCCGAGCCGGCCCGGACGGCGATGCCGCGGGCGTGCAGGAGGCCGATGAGGTGGGAGCCGACCTTGCCGCGGCTTCCGGTGACGAGGATGGTCATGACGGGGGTCCCTCCGGGACGCTCGGGTGACGGCTGGCCGTGCTCGACGGGCTGCGGACCGGCCCGGTCACTCGACCGGGCCGGTCCGCCGCGTACGGGGATGGTGTTCGGGGGGTGTCCGCGCTCGTGGGGGTGGGGCGCGGGGGTGCGGTCGCTCAGGCCGGGCCGAACCAGCCCTTGAGCGCGTCCGACAGGTCGCCGCCGTCCGGGGCCGCCCAGACGGCGTACCCGTCGGGGCGGATCAGCACCGCGCCCGGCACGGGGATGCCGCCCGCGGTCTCCGTACGGCTCCATGCGCCGGTGACGATGTCGATCCGGTCGGCCCACCCGGCGGCGGTCTCGCGCTCCTGCGCGAAGCCCTCGGTGGTGACGAGCACGCCCCGGGCCGGGTACAGCAGTTCGGCCACCGTCGTCACGCCGCCGTCCGCGAGCCGCAGCTCCAGGCCCGGCTCCACGCGCAGGCCCAGCAGCGGGTGGCCCGTCGCTCCGACCTCGTAGCGGATGTCGAGCCCGCTGACCTCGCCGGCGAGGTGGCGCGCCGCCTCGGGGATCTGCACCAGCTCGCGCAGGACGGCGCGCAGCGGCTCCATCTCCTCGCCGCTCAGGTACAGCAGCGACTGGGCGAGGGTGTTGCGCAGCAGCTTGACGCCCACCGGGTGGCGCTCGGACTGGTAGGTGTCCAGCAGGCCCTCGGGGGCCCAGCCCTTGACCGTCGCGGCCAGCTTCCAGCCGAGGTTGACGGCGTCCTGGAGGCCCACGCTGACGCCCTGGGCGCCCATCGGGGCGTGGTCGTGCGCGGCGTCGCCGGCGAGGAAGACCCGGCCGCGCCGGTACACCTCGGCCTGGCCCTGGGCGTTGGTGAGCGCGGTCATCCAGCTGGCCGAGGCCCCGTGGATGTCCTCGCCGGTGACCCGCTGCCAGGCGTCGGCGAGTTCGGCAAAGGTCAGCTCGCCCTCGCCGTGGTGCGGGCGCACGCCCGGCTCGTGGACGACGATGCGATCGGTGCCCGGCTTGGTGGAGACGGACAGGACCATGCCGCCGCCGGGGATCCGCTCGCCGATGGGACGCGGGCGGATGTTCGCGCCGACGACATCGGCCAGGTACATGCCGCGGGTGGCCTCCTCGCCGGGGAAGGCGATGCCGGCCAGCTCGCGCAGGGTGCTCTTGCCGCCGTCACAGCCCACCAGGTACGAGGCGCTCTCCTCGACCCGGCCGTCGGGTCCCTCGAACTCGACGACGACGGAGTCCCCGCTCTCGCGGTAGCCGACCAGCTCGTGCCCCCGCACGACGGGTACGCCGATCTCCTCCAGCCAGTCGCCGAGCATCGACTCGGTACGGGACTGGGCCAGGCCCATCACCCCGTAGTGGCTCTCCTCCAGGGAGTCGAAGTTGATCCGCACGCCGCCGAAGTGCCCGTGCTGGCCCCAGCGGAACTCCCCGATGCGCGAGAGCAGTCCGCGCTGCGCGAACACCTCGGCCGTGCGTCCGGTGAAGCCCAGGCCGCGGGACTCGCCGCTCGGCGCGGGCAGCTTGTCGTACAGGACGACGTCCACACCACCGAGCCGGAGCTCACCGGCAAGCATCAGCCCGACCGGACCCGCGCCGACGACTATTACGTCCTTGCCCATGGGTTCGCTCTCCTCGTGCAGACTCGTGCGTTCGGCGAAGTGGTTCATCCGGAATCGTGGTCAGTTCTGGTGGAGCCCTGGCTGAATCCCGCCTGCGGGCGCCTCAGCCGGCCAGTCCCGCCAGCCGCAGCAGCAGCGGTTTGACCCCGGTCGCCTCCACCGGGCCGCCCACACCTTCCGGCCGGGAGCAGATCAGCAGGGGGGCGTCGGCCTCCTGCGCGGGCAGCCGGCCGTGACTGCCGCGCACGGGCGAGGGGTCGAGCGGAACGACAGCCATCCGGTAGCGCATCCCGAGCTTCTTGCGGGCGAGCGCCCGGGCCGCCTTCACCTTGACGTAGGGGTCCTCGGGGTCCATGAACAGCTCGGCCGGGTCGTAGCCGGGCTTGCGGTGGATCTCCACCTGGCGGGCGAAGTCGGGCGCGCGGGCGTCGTCGAGCCAGTAGTAGTACGTGAACCACGCGTCCGGCTCCGCCACGGCGACGAGCTCCCCGGAGCGCGGGTGGTCCAGTCCGTGCTCCTTCTTGCCGTGGTCGTCGAGGAGTTCACCGAGGCCGGGCAGGTCCCGCAGGGCCTCGCGGGTGGCGTCCACGTCCTCGGGGCGGCGCACGTAGACGTGGGCGATCTGGTGGTCGGCGACGGCGAACGCCCGCGACGCCGCCGGGTCGAGGTACTCCATCCCGTCCTGGACGTGGACCTCCAGCAGCCCGGCCCGGCGCAGGGCGCGGTTGATGTCGACGGGCCGGCTGACCGGGGTGATGCCGTACTCGGACAGGACGACGACGGTGCGCCCGGCGCGGCGGGCGTCGTCCAGCAGCGGGGCCAGCGTCCGGTCGAGGTCGGCGGCGGCCCGGTGGGAGCGGGGGTCGTCGGGGCCGAAGCGCTGGAGGTCGTAGTCGAGGTGGGGCAGGTAGCACAGGGCGAGGTCGGGGCTGCGCGTGGCGAGGACGTGCCGGGTGGCGTCGACGATCCACCGGGAGGAGACGAGGTCGGCGCCCGGCCCCCAGTAGTGGAACAGCGGGAAGGTGCCCAGGCGCTCGGTGAGCTCGTCGTGCAGCTGCGGCGGGCGGGTGTAGCAGTCGGGTTCCTTGCGTCCGTCGGCGTAGTAGACCGGGCGCGGGGTGACCGTGATGTCGGTGTCGGCGCCCATCGCGTACCACCAGCAGATGTTGGCGACGGTGTAGCCGGGGTGGGAGCGGCGGGCCGCGTCCCAGATCTTGTCCCCGCCGACGAGGGCGTTGTGCTGGCGCCACAGCAGCACCTCGCCCAGGTCGCGGAAGTACCAGCCGTTGCCGACGATGCCGTGCTCGCTGGGCAGCGCTCCGGTCAGGAAGGTGGCCTGGGCCGAGCAGGTCACCGCGGGCAGCACGGTGCCCAGCGGGGCCCGCGAACCGGCGGCGGCCAGCTCCGTCAGGCGGGGCATGTGCTCCAGCAGCCGGGGGGTCAGGCCGACCACGTCCACGACGAGCAGGGGCGTGGGTTCGGTGGTCTGCGTCATGTCAGCTCCGTCAGTCCCAGGTCGGTGAGCAGGTCGCGGGCGAGGGCGAGTTCGGCGGCGATGCCGTCGGCGAGCGTGGCCGGGCCGTCGGGCCGCAGCCCGGCCGGCAGGGCCTGCCAGGTGTACGTCTCCACTTCCAGGTGGTGCGTACGGGCCGGGCCCGAGCCGAGGAGCCCCGTCAGCGCCTCGCGCAGCACGGGCAGGGTGGAGGCGAGCGGCGGCGCCGGGTCCGCGTGCAGGGGCAGGTGGAAGTGGGCCCGCCAGGGCCCGGTGTCGGGCAGCGCGCCACCGGACAGGGCCTCGCCGAGGTCGTCGGCGCCGTGCAGCCGGCCCTGGCGGTCCAGGGTGCGCGTCTGGTGCAGGAAGCGGGGCTCGGCGTACGCGGCGAGCGCGGCGCGCACCTCGGGCAGGTGCGGGTGCTCGGCGTGCAGGGCCGCCGACAGCTGGGCCTTGACCACCGGGATGCCGGCCTCGGCCAGCACGTCGAGGGCGGTCTTCGGCTCCTCGAAGGAGGTGGCGAGGTGGCAGGTGTCCAGGCACAGCCCGATCCGCTCGCCGGCGGCCGAAGCCAGCGTGGCGACGGCGTCGGCGGTGGTCTCCACCGTGCAGCCGGGCTCGGGTTCCAGGCCGACCCGGATGGAGCGGCCGGTCCGCTCGTGGAGCTCGTCGAGGTGCGCGGCGAGCCGCAGCAGGGCCCCGCGGGCGGCGTCCGCGGCCCGCGGGTCCTCCTCGTAGGGGGTGCGCCAGGCCAGCGGGAGCGTGGAGATCGATCCGTGGGAGGCGTCCGCGGGCAGCAGGGCGGCGAGCACCGCCGCGAGGTCCTCGGTGTACGCGAGCCGCTCGGGCTCGGTCCAGTCGGGCCGGTACACCCGGTACTTGACGTGCTCGGCGCCGAAGCCCTCGTACGGGAAGCCGTTGAGGGTGACGACCTCGAGGCCGCGGCGCTCCAGCTCATCGCGCAGCCGGCCGAGCGCCGCCGGGTCGGCGGTCAGGGTGCGGGCCGCGTCCCTGGCCAGCCACAGGCCGATGCCGAGGCGCTCGCGGCCCAGCCGCAGCCGGACCGGCTCGCAGTTCTCGCGCAGCTGGGCCAGCACCCCGTCCAGGCTCTCCGCGGGGTGCACGTTCGTGCAGTAGGCGAGGTGGACGGTGGATCCGTCGGGGTGCCGAAAACGCATCGGTCATTCCCCGCCGCGGAGTATCGAGTTGCCGGCGTGCAGGGCCGCGGGCTGCGGGGTCTGGAGGTTCAGGCGTCCGCTGAGGCCGTAGAAGGCGACGGGGTTGCGCCACAGCACCAGGTCGACGGTGTCCTCGTCGAAGCCGGCCGCCAGCATGGCGTCGGCGACGCTGCGGGTCTTGAGCGGGTCGCTCTTGCCCCAGTCGGCCGCCGAGTTGACCAGGACCTTCTCCGGGCCGTAGGCGCGCAGGATGGCGACCATCCGGTCCTCGTCCATCTTGGTGTCGGGGTAGACCGAGAAACCGAGCCAGCAGCCGGCGTCCTTGGCCTCCTTGACCGTCGTCTCGTTCAGGTGGTCGAGCACCACCCGGTCGGCGCCCAGCGCCGACTCGCGCACCACGTCGATGGTGCGGCGCATCCCCTCCAGCTTGTCCCGGTGCGGGGTGTGCACCAGCGCCGGCAGTCCGTGGTCGGCGGCCAGCTGGAGCTGGGCGGCGAAGGCGGCGTCCTCCTCGGGGGTCATCGAGTCGTAGCCGATCTCGCCGACGGCGACGACGTTGTCCTTGACGAGGTAGCGGGGCAGCTCGTCAAGGACCGGCGTGCAGCGCGGGTCGTTCGCCTCCTTGGGGTTGAGCGCGATGGTGCAGTGGTGCGTGATGCCGTACTGCGCCGCCCGGAACGGCTCCCAGCCCAGCAGCGCGTCGAAGTAGTCGTAGAAGGAGGCCGGCGAGGTGCGCGGCTGGCCCAGCCAGAACGCCGGCTCGACGATGGCGCGCACGCCGGCCGCGTACATCGCCTCGTAGTCGTCGGTGGTGCGCGAGGTCATGTGGATGTGCGGGTCGAAGATGCGCATCAGTTCGGCGCTGCCTCTCGGGTCAGGGTGAGTACGAGACGGAGGTCCGCGGGCACGGGCCGGCCGGCTGCCGTGCGCTCGGCCGCCTGGCCCTGGAGCATGCGGGCCAGCTCGGTGTCGCCGGCGGCGCGGCGGGCGAGGTCGGCGACGAAGGCCACGGGGACCGAGGTGAACAGGCACTTCAGTACGGCGTGCCGCCAGGCGTGCGCGTCCAGGTGCGCGGCCGCGTACGGGCCGACCGCGGCCGCCACCAGCCGGGTGTCGTTGGTGCGCAGCGCGTCCTCGACCAGCGCCAGCCCGTCGGCGGGGTCGAGGGACAGCCGCGGCAGCGCCAGGAGCACGGCGCGCCGCTCGGCCGCCGTGCCCTGCCGGTAGAGCCGTACGACGGTGGCGGCGTCCGGGCGGGCCGCCTCCAGCAGTTGGACGCGGGCCAGGTCGGCGGCCTCGTCGCCGCCGCAGCGGCGCCCCGCCTCGGCGAAGCGCAGCTCCCACACGGGCAGCCCGGCCGGTTCGGCGGCGCCCCGGTGCTCGCGGGCGGCGTCCAAGGCGGCGACGAGCCAGGCGCGGCCCCCCGGGGCGGGGATCCTGGACTCCATCTGGGGGATCGTCACGGGGTGCCTCCATCGCGCAGGAATCGCAGGGACCGGGCGGCCTGTTCGGGGCCCGCGTGGGAGTGGCGGGGCAGCTCCACGACGGTCAGACCCCGGTAGCCGACCTCCTCCAGGGCGGCCAGCACGGGCGGGAAGTCGATCTCGCCCTCGCCGAAGGGCAGGTGCTCGTGGACCCCGCGGCGCATGTCCTCGATCTGGACGTGCCGCAGCCAGGGGGCGACCGCGCGCACGCACTCGGCGGGCGGGCTCGGCTCCAGGCACTGGCAGTGCCCGATGTCGAGGGTGATGCCGAGGGCGCCCGGGCTGCCGAGTTCGGTGCGCAGCCGGTGGAAGTCGTCGAGGGTGGCGAGCAGATGGCCCGGCTCGGGCTCGATGGCGAGCGGCACCCCGGCGCTCTCGGCCGCGTCGAGGACGGGGCCGAGGGTGTGCGCGAGCGTCTTCCACGCGGTGTCGGGGTCGCTCTCCGCGGGCCGGATGCCGCTGAAGCAGTGCACGGCGTGCGCGCCGAGGTCGGCGGCGACGCGTACGGCCCGCACGAGCAGGCCCACCCGGGCCGCCCGCAGGTCGGGGTCCGGGTCCAGGAGCGAAGGGCCGTGTTTGCGGCGCGGGTCGAGGACGTAGCGGGCGCCGGTCTCCACCGTGACGTCGAGCCCGAGCCGGTCGAGGCGGCGGGCCACGTGCCGGGTGCGGGCCGCGAGGCCGGGGGTCATCGGGTCCAGGTGCATGTGGTCGAGGGTCAGGCCGACGCCGTCGTAGCCGAGGTCGGCCAGCAGGGCGAGGGCGTCGTCCAGGCGCAGGTCGGTCAGGCCGTTGGTGCCGTAGCCCAGCTTCAGGCTCATGTGGGGCTCACCTTCCGGGCGAGGCGCCGGGCCACGGGAACGAGGCCGGCGAGGACGAGCGCCGTCCCGGGCGCCCCGGCCCGCGCGGCGAGCGCCGCCTGCAGCGGGATCATGGCCCGGATCCCTCCGCCGACGGCCCGCTGGGTGAGCGGCGGCGACGGATTGAGCGCCGCATGCCACAGCGGCCGCCCGGCGGTGACGGCGTACATCCCGGCCATCCCGGCCCCGGCAGCCACCCGCAACCGCTCGCCCCCGCCGAACGCCCGCATCCCGGCCACCAAAGAGGCCGCCAGCCCACCCGCGGCGAGGGCCCGCAGGGCGGGGGCGCCCGGCGGGGCGGGGCGGGAAAGGGCCCACAGGAGGGCGGACGGGCCGCGGCCCGCCAGGGACACCGCCGGGCCCGGCTCGGACGGGAGTTGGGCGCGGGACGCCGCCGGCGCCACCGCGCACAGGACGGCCGAACCGCCCCCGGTGAGCACCGCCAGCACCGCCGTGTTGGCCAGCGCGGCCAGCGCCGTCGCGGGCGCCCCGCCCTGGGTCTCGCGCCGCGAGACCGCGGTGACGGCGTACGTGTGCACGCCCAGCATCCCCGCGGAAGCGAGCACGGGCCGCAGCCCGCCACCCCCCGCACCTGGTCCCGCACCAGGTCCCGCGGCCGCACCGCCGGAGGCCACCGCGCCCAGCATCAGGTCCAGCGACCGCGCCGCGGCCATCGCCGCCGGGCCCGCCGGGGTGTGCTTCAGGCCCAGGTCGTACGCCCAGACCGTGCCCGCCAGCGCCCCCGCGACCGCCGCCGGCCGGCGCCCCGCGCAGGCCGCCAGCGCCACCCCGGCGGCCGTGAGCCCGCCCGCCGCGGCCAGCGCCGCACCCGGCCGGATCCGCCCCGAGGGGATCGGCCGGCCCGGACGCTCCCGAGCGTCCTCCTCCCGGTCGGCCCAGTCGTTGAGCGCCATTCCCGCCGAGTACAGGCACAGCGACGCCCCGACGGCCAGCGCCGTCCGCGGCCCCGGCCGCACCCCGGCCGCCGCGGCGCCCGCCAGCGCGTCCCCGGGAACGGTGAACAGCGCGGAGATCCGCAGCAGCTGCGCCCAAGCCCCCAGGCCCCCGCGTCCGCTCACCGCGCGCCGCCCAGCCGCGCGGCGAACGCCAGCAGCTCGTCGTACTGCCGCGACAGCGCGGCCTCGTCGCCGTCGGGGTCCTTGAAGTAGAAGCCCAGCTCCGGCAGCGGCCCGGCCAGCCCCACCTCGTGCGCCCGCGCGAGCAGCCGGGCCAGGTCCAGCACCAGCGGCGCGGCGAGCGCCGAGTCGCAGCCCTGCCACGTCGTCTGGAGGGTCATCCGGGTCCCGAGGAACCCCTCGAAGGCGACGTGGTCCCAGGCCGTCTTCCAGTCGCCGAGCGCCGGCACGTCGTCGATGTGCGTCTGGCCCTCGGGCAGCGAGCCCAGCGCGTCCAGCAGCACCCGGCTCTTGCCCGCGTTCTTCGCGGCGGCCGCGGCCGGGTCCCCGCCGAGGGCCGCGCCGTCACCGCCGCCGAGCAGGTTCGCCCCCGACCAGGCGAGCACCCGCAGCTCGCGCTGCGCGAACATCGGCGCCAGCACCGAGCGCAGCAGCGTCTGCCCCGTCTTGCCGTCCCGTCCCGCGTACGGCAGCCCCGACGCGGCGGCCTCCGCCTCGGCCGCCGGGTGCCGCAGCCCCGCCGAGGGCGTGAAGTTGACGTACGGGCAGCCCGCCCGCACGGCCGCGCGCGCGTAGAGCGTGCTGGCCGGCAGCCGCCCCGCACCGGCCACCGCCGCCGGCTCGGTGGAGGCCACGTTGACCACGACCGTACGGGCCGTCCCGCGGCGGCGGGAGAAGTCCGCGATGTCCGCGGCGAAGGCGGCCACCAGCTCCTCGTCGGAGCGCCCGTCACCCGGCAGCGGCCCGCCCGTGCGTATCTCCGCGTCCGCGTCGGCCAGTTCCCGGTGCACCGCCGACACCAGCCCGTACGGCAGCACGCCGCCCGCGGCCAGTTCCTCGGCCCGCTTGGGCAGCGTCCCGGCGGCCACGTCGTGCCCGCCGAAGACCAGCGAGCCCAGTGGCGGCACCCCACTGCCGGCGAACGCGGCGCTCTCGGTGACCAGTCCGGCCGCCGGCCACAGCCCCGCGGCCAGCGCGGCGCCCCCCGCGACCACCGTGGTGGCCACGGAACCGCGCGCCCCGATCAGCCACACTCCCGTCGCGGGACCGGGAGCGGCGCCGGGCGGATCGGTGGCGAGGGCGGTGTCGGTGTCGGTGTCGATGGGATGCGGCATGGCCGGCCTCCAGAGCACGTCGGCGCTTGTCGTCCGCAGGCCTGGCTGGAATTGGACCTGCGGGACGAAAACGTAACCCCGGGCTCTCGAGCCCACATCGAGAGCGCCGCATTCTCGAGCCGACATCGAGACCGGCCCGAGCCGTTGTCTTGCGGCCGGCCCCACTCTGTCTTCCAGGATTCCAGGATCGATCGCCGGCTCTCCGGAGGAGACTCATGCCCGCATTGCCACCCCCGCGCGTCATCCGCACCGTAGAAGGAGTGCGGTCGGGTCTTCAGCGACTGACCCGGAAGCTCGCGCCCGCGCCGTTCGCCCTCCTCGAACTCGCCCAGGGCTCGATGGTCACCCAGGCCATCTACGCCGCCGCCGAACTGAACGTCGCCGACGCCCTGGCCGACGGACCGCTGACCATCGACGAACTGGCCGGCCGGGTCGAGGCCCACCCCGAGTCCCTCTACCGGCTGCTGCGCCTGCTCGCCAGCTACTCGATATTCACCGAGCAGAAGGACGGCCGCTTCGCCCTCACCCCGATGGGCAGCGCGCTGCGCTCGGACGTCGACATGTCCATGCGCGACACCGCGCTGCTGATGGGCCACCCCACCCACTGGGAGGACTGGGCCTTCCTCGTGGACTCCGTCCGCACCGGCGAGGCCAGCCTGCCCAAGCACCGCGGGATGGGCGCCTTCGATTACCTGGAGTTCGACAAGGAGTACGGCGAGGTCTTCACCAACGGCATGGGCGGCATGTCCGTGACCGAGACCCTGCCGATCGTGTCGGCCTACGACTTCTCCCGCTACGCCACCATCGTCGACTTCTGCGGCGGCCAGGGCGGCCTGCTGGCCGGCATCCTGGAGCGCGCGAAGAACAGCCGCGGGATCCTGGTCGACCCCCGCATCGAGACGAACGGGGCCCACGAGTTCCTCGCCGGCGCCGGGGTCGCCGACCGCGTCACCGTCGAGAACCGCGGCTTGTTCGACGTCCCGCCGTCCGGCGGCGACGCGTACATCCTCAAGCACATCGTCCACGACTGGCCGGAGCACCAGGCCCTGGAGATCCTGCGCAACATCCGCGAGGCCATCAGCCCCGACGGCCGGATCCTGCTCATGGAGATGGTGCCCACCCCGGGCAACTCGGCGCACTCCGCCAAGCTGATCGACCTGTGGCTGATGCTGCTGGTCGGCGGCAAGGAGCGCACCGAGGAGCAGTACGGGGAGCTGCTGGCCAGCGCCGGATTCGAGCTCACCGGCGTCCACCAGACCGCCGCGGCCATCTCCATCATCGAGGCCCGCCCGGTGTGACCGGGCGGTTCCAGCACCACCGCGCGGCGGCCCTCAGGGCCGCCGCGCACTCTTGTGCGCCCACCCGCCGCCCGGCCCCGTCGGCCCGGTGGACCCCGTCGGCCCGGTGGCTCCGGTGACGCCCGTCGCTCCCGCCGGCCCCTCGACGCCCTCGACGCCCGCGGCGTCCGCGGCCCCCGCGAGCCCGTCGGACCGGTTGCGGACGCTGCGCGCGGCGGCCGCCGCGGCCACCAGGGCCGCCGCCACCGAGGCGAACCCGCCGAGGAACAGGCCCGAGCGGGCCCCCGCGTGCTCGGCGAGCGCGCCGACCAGCAGGCTGCCGAGCGGGGTACTGCCCTGGAGGATCAGCGTGTACAGCGCCATCACCCGGCCCCGGTACGCGGGGTCGCTGCCCAGCTGGATCCGGTGGTTGGCCGCCTGCGCGAAGTACAGCGCGGCGAAGCCCGTCACGAACAGCAGCACCAGCGCCGAGCCGAAGTTCGGCGCCAGGCCCGCGGCGATCTCCGCCACACCCAGCCCCAGCGCCGCCAGGATGACCGTACGGGCGGCGGGGCGCCCGCGCCGGGAGGTGGTCACCAGCGCGGACAGCAGCGCGCCGCCCGCGTACGCCGTGGTCATGAGCCCGAAGGAGTTCACACCGGCGTCGAAGACGGTCTTGGCCAGCAGTGGCAGCAGCAGCTGGAAGTTGAGCGAGAACAGCCCGATGGCGCCGACCAGCAGCACCGGCATCGACAGGTCGGGGCGGTCGCGTACGTAGCGCAGCCCGTCCGAGACCTTCACCGGCCCGGCCGCCCGCGCCCCGCGCAGCAGTTCGCCGGGCCGCATCATCCGCAGCCCGGCCACGGTCGCCAGGTAGCTGGCCGCGTTGACCACCATCACCCAGCCGGTGCCGAGCAAGGTGATGAGCAGGCCGGCCAGGGCCGGCCCGGCCACCCGGGCGATGTTGAAGTACGCCCCGCTGAGAGCGGACGCGTTGGGCAGCAGCTCGGGGCCGACCAGCTCGCTGACGAAGGCCATCCGGGTCGGGATCTCGACGGCGTTGACCACCCCGAGGCCCAACGCGCACAGCCAGATGTGCCACAGCTGTACGGAGCCCGCGAGCGCGAGCACGGCGAGCACCAGGGCCAGCGCCCCGGAGGCCAGGTTGGCGGCGGTCAGCAGCATCCGCTTGTCGTGGCGGTCGGCGAGCCGGCCCCCGTACAGCGTGAACAGCAGCGGGGCGAACTGGAGCGCGGTGACCACGCCCAGGGCGGTGCCCGAGCCGTCGGTCAGGCCCAGGACCAGCCAGTCCTGGGCCACCACCATCATCCAGGTGCCGGCGGCGGAGACCACCTGGCCGCCGGCGAACAGCCGGAAGTTGCGGACGGACAGCGAGCGGAACGCGTACGCGATGCGGCTGTGGCTCATGAGCGGGCGGTCACGCTCCGCGCCCGGTCCGGGTCACGCAGTCCTCCAGGAAGGCCAGGGCCCGCAGATGGTACGAGCGGGCGGCCCAGCCGAGGCTGATGTTGTGCCCGGCGTCGGGCTGCCGGTCGATCTGCACCCGGGGCGCGGCCGTCAGCCGGCTCGCCAGGTCGGCGAGGTCGTGCTCGCCGTGGTGCCACCACGCCTCGTGCTCGGCGAAGGTCAGCCGGATGGGCACCTGGATGCGCGGCGCGAGCGAGGCGAACAGCTCCGTCCAGTGCCCGAGTTCGCCCTGCTCGCGCGAGGGCATCGGGGCCACCACGGCCGAGCTGTGGCGGAAGGTCCGCGGCGGGTAGAGGCGCAGCGGCCCCCACTGGCGCCGGTTGTCCTTGAGTCCCTCCACCGGGTCGCCCGGGGCGAAGCGGTGGCCGCAGCCGGAGATGTCCAGGCCCAGCAGCCCGTCGTCGCCGGTCAGCCCGGCGGCGGTGGACATGACCAGCTTGCCGCCGTAGGAGTGCGCGAGGAGGAACAGGCCCGCCCCGGAGGGGTAGCGGGAGGTGAAGTCGGCGAGGGCCGCGCGCAGCAGGACCGCCTGTCCGGCGAGCGCGAGGCCGTCGGGGAAGAGCGCGGCGGACTCCCCGTACCCGGGGCGGTCGACCGCGAGGACGGTGTAGCCCAGGCTCGCCCCGAGGGCGAGCAGGGACGTCTCCGGGTGGGCCTGCCCGTCGAAGTAGCCGGCGTTCATCCCGCCGCCGTGCACGGCGATCACCGTGGCCCGCGGCTCGATGTGCTCGGGCATGCTGAGCAGCGCGGACAGGGTGACCCCCGCCGCGTCCAGGGTGATCCGGCGCACGCCCGGGGAGAGACCCGCGAGTGTTGCCGGGACCGTCGCTGTGCTGTCCATCGGTTACCCCCGTGGTGCGGCCGGCGGCCGGGCCCGCGGTGCGGGCCCGGCGGCGTGGTCAATGCGCTGCGCCGAACCAGCGGCTCAGAGCGTGGTCGAGTTCCTCGGCGCTGTCCCCGCCCCAGGCAACGTGCCCGTCGGGACGGATGAGCAGCGCCGCCGTGCCGTTCAGCGGGTCGTCGCCGTCCACGGGCTTGGCCGTGGCGGTGGTGATGTTCAGCTGGTGGGAGCGGCCCGCCGCGGCCGCGCGCAGGGCGGGACTGTCGGCGAGGTCGAGGAGCACGGCGCGCCCCTGGTGCAGCAGGCGGGTGGTGCTGGTCTCCTCGCCGTCGGCGGTGACGAGCGAGCGCTGCGGCATCCGGTGGCCGGCCAGCGGGTGGCCGCCCTCGCCGAGGTCGTAGGCGATGTCGAGGCCGCTGACGATGCCGGCCAGGTGACGCTTGACGTCGTCGTAGCCGATGAGCTCGGCGAACAGCGCCCGCAGCGGGTCCGATTCGGCGCCGCCGAGGAACACCGTGCCCTGGGCGCTGGTGTTCATCAGCAGCCGCTCGCCGACCGGGTGCCGCTCGCCGTGGTAGGTGTCGAGCAGGTCCTCGGGGGCGCCGCCGGCCACGACCGCGGCCAGCTTCCAGCCCAGGTTGGCGGCGTCCTGCACACCGGTGCTCAGCCCCTGGCCGCCGGCCGGGAGGTGGATGTGCGCCGCGTCGCCGACGAGCAGGACCCGGCCGCGCCGGTAGTCGGTGGCCAGGCGGGCGGCGTCGGTGAAGTAGCTGACCCATTCGGCCCCGCCGGCCCGGATGTCCTCGCCCGTGATGTGCTCCCAGGCGTCGGCGACCTCGGCGAAGGTCACCGGCTGGGCGTCGCGCCCGCGCGCCGGGGTCCCGTCGGGGCAGACGATGATGCGGTCCACTCCGGGGGCCAGCGGCGCGGCCATGACCATGCCGTTGGGCTGGCGTTCGCCGAGGAACCGCGGGCGCAGCGAGCAGCCGGTGACGTCGGCGAGGAACATCGCGCGGGTGGCCGCGCTGCCGGGGAAACCTATCCCGGCGGCCTTGCGGACGCTGCTCTGTCCGCCGTCACAGCCCACCAGGTAGGAGGCGCGCAGCTGCTGCACGCCGTCCGGGGTGGACACGGTGATCTCGACGCCGTCGCCGTCCAGGAAGCCCTCGGACAGGTCCAGGAAGTCCCAGCCGCGCCGGATGTCCGCGCCGAGTTCGCCGGCCCAGTCCTCCAGCACGCCCTCGGTGATGTTCTGCGGGATGCCGCGGGCCCCGAAGTGGGCGCCGGGCAGCACCGTGTAGTCGAACTGCACGCCGCCGAAGTGGCCCAGCGGGCTGGTCTCCAGCGTCTCGCCCTGCCCGAACCTCGGCAGCAGCCCGCGCTGGTCGAACACCTCCATGGCGCGTGCGGTGAAGCCGAGGCCACGGGACTGGCCGGTGGGCTGGGTGAGGCGCTCGGTGACGATGACGCTCGCCCCGCCCAGGCGCAGCTCGCCGGCGAGCATCAGCCCGGTGGGGCCGGCGCCGACGATGATGACGTCCGCGTCCACGGCTGTCCCTTCCATGGGGGTCCTCTTCTCTGGCTTCTGGGTTGAGTCTTCAGTGCGCGGGGTCCGGTTCAGCGCGGCGCGCCGAACCAGCGCTCAAGGGCCCCGCGCAGTCCGTCGCCCGCCCCGCCGCCCCGGCCCGCCTGGCCGGCGGAGCCGACCCAGACGACGTGGCCGTCCGGGCGTACGAGGACGCAGGCGGCCCCGTCCAGCGGTCCGCCCGGCTCCGCGGGCCGGGCCGCGGCGGTCGCGACCCGGTCGGCCCAGGCGTCGCGCACCGAGGCCGGCACCTCGGCGCCGCCCAGGTCCAGCAGCAGTCCGCGGCCGGTGCGCAGCAGTTCGGCGGTGGTCAGCGAACCCGCGACCGGCACTGCGGACACCAGCCGCAGCACCGGGAGCCGGGCGCCGAGCAGCGGATGGCGGTCCGCCTCCCCGTCACCGCCGACGTCGTAGCGGACGTCGAGCCCGCTGATCATTCCGGCCAGGTGGGCCCGTACCGGTTCGAGACCCATCAGCTCGGTCAGCACCGACCGCAGCGGCTCCACCTCGGGGCCGCCGAGCAGCAGCCCGGCCTGCGCCTCGATGTTGGCCAGCACCCGCCGGCCCACCGCGTGCCGCTCGCTGTGGTAGCTGTCCAGCAGCCCGTCGGCGGCCCGGCCGGTCACCTCGGCGGCCAGTTTCCATCCCAGGTTGAAGGCGTCCTGCAGCCCCAGGTTCAGGGCCTGGCCGCCGATGGGCATCTGCTTGTGGGCCGCGTCGCCCGCGAACAGGACCCGGCCGTGGCGGTAGCTCTCCAGCAGCCTGCTGGCGTCCCCGAAGGCGTTGACCCACAGCGGGGTTCCCCCGCTGATGTCCTCCCCGGTGACCCGCTTCCAGACGTCGGCGACCTCCACGAACTCGGCGTCCCGGGTACGGGGCCGCGCGGTGGAGCCGAACTCGTGCACCATCACCCGGGTCACCCCGTCCGGCCGCCGCGCGGCGATGGCCAGGCCCTGCTCCAGCCGCTCGAAGCGCCGGTTGGGGATGTCGATCCCGGAGACGTCGGCGCGGATCAGCTCCCGCCCGGCGTCGTGGCCGGGGAAGGCCGCGCCGACGAGCCGGCGTACGGTGCTGTCCTCGCCGTCGCAGCCGACCAGGTAGCGGGCCCGTACCCGGACGGCGGTGCCGTCGCGGCGCACGGCCTGCGCCTCTATGTACTCGGTGGCCGCGTCGTCCTCGCCGCCGCCGGACAGGGCGAGCAGCTCGTGCCCGCACCGGATGTCGACGCCGAGGAACAGCGCCCACTCCTCCAGCAGCGCCTCGGTCCTGGTCTGCAGGACCTTCCACTGCCCGGGATAGGGCCCGGGCAGCGTCAGGTCCAGCGGGATGCCGCCGAAGTGGCCGCGCGGCTCGTTCGGCGGGCTGCCGAACTCCTCGATCTGGCCGCGGATGTCGAGGATCTCCATGGTGCGGGCGTGCAGCGTGGAGGCCCTCGACTCCCTGCTGGCCGCGTGCCGCCGCTCCAGCACGACCACGTCGGCGCCGCCGAGGCGCAGCTCCGCGGCGAGCATCAGCCCGACCGGGCCGGCCCCGACGACAACGACCTGGGTGTCCAGCAGGTCCGCCATGGTCAGCTCTTCTGCTCGGCGTAGGCCTTGGCGTGGTTGAGCGTCGCCGTGCTGTTGGTGCTCAGCGCCGTGTGGACGTACGCGCGGGCGTCGGCCACCGTGGCCTCCTCGCCGAGGATCCTGGCGATGTTGGCCGTGTTGAGGGTGACCGTGTGCTGCGAGGAGGCGGCGGTGACGCCGTCCTTCTCCACGAAGGTCCACTCACCGGTGTGCAGGGTCATCAGCGCGGGCAGCGTGACCTGCTTGTAGGCGATCTTGTGGTCGGGGAAGACGACCCGGTACGACTTGGTGGTGTGCACCGAGCCGTCCTTGGCGCGCGTGTCCATCTCCAGCGTCTGCAGGCCCGGGACGTCCTCGGTGAGCCGTACGACGGCCACGTGCGGCAGGCGCTCCGCCCACCGGTCGGCCTCGTTGATGAAGTCGAAGGCGTCCTTCGCCGACCCGTTGATCTCCACGGTGTCGGTGAAGGAGAAGGTCAGGTCCTCGGCCGCGTGGGCGGCTTCGACGTTGTCCTTGAGGGCGGCCAGCTCGGAGGTGCTGTTCTTGTCGACGGCCCGCTCGATCCACAGCAGGTCGTGCGCGTCGTCGCCGATCGCGCTGTAGTCGTGCAGCAGCCTGACCCGGGTCTCGGACTCCCCGAGGGGCTCCAGGATCCAGGTGCCGCCCATGGCGGCCACTGGCGCGGCCGGAACCTCCTGGCGGAAGGTGATGCGCAGGCCCTCGGGGTCGAGGGTGCGGCGCGAGGTCCAGTTCTTGGCGTCGCCGTTGGCGGTGGCCCAGATCCGGATCCGCTCCTCGGACCCCTCGGCCTCCACCCGGTCGACGTGGATCGTGGGCGGGAAGATCCGCGGCCAGTTGGTCACCTCGGCCAGCAGCCGGTAGACGGCACCGGCCGGGGCGCTGATGGTGATCTCGTGCTCAACCTCACGGGTCGTCATCTTCGATTCCTTAAGGTTTTTCGGTCAGGGCCTCCGGGCCCGCGTGCCCGGAGGCCCTGGGAGGGGTCCGCGAATGTGCCCGCCTGGCGGCGGATCAGAAGTTGCCGAGCCCGCCGCAGACGTTGAGCGCCTGCGCCGTGATCGACGCCGCCGTGTCCGAGGCCAGGTAGCCGACCAGGCCGGCGACCTCCTGCGGCGTGGAGTAGCGGCCGAGCGGGATCTTCGACTGGAACTTCTCGAGGATGGCGTCCTCGGAGGTGTCGTAGGCGGCCGCGTAGCCCTGGCGCACCTTCTGCGCCATCGGCGTCTCGACGTACCCCGGGCAGACGGCGTTGACCGTGATGCCGGTGGGGGCGAGCTCGTTGCCGAGCGCCTTGGTGAAGCCGACCACCCCGTGCTTGGAGGCCGAGTACGGGGCGCCGAGGACGACGCCCTGCTTGCCCGCGGTGGAGGCGATGGAGATGATCCGGCCGCGGCTCTTGTTCCGCATCCCGCCGGTCGTCAGCACCTCGCGGGTCAGCCGGAAGACGCTGTTGAGGTTGGTCTCGATCACGTCGTTCCACAGCTCGTCCGCGATGTCCGCGGTCACGCCGCCGCCGGACCGGCCGGCGTTGTTGACCAGGACGTCGACCGTCCCGAAGCGGTCCACCGCGGCCTGGACGAAGGCCGTCACCGAGGCTCCGTCGCGGACGTCGAGGACACCGCCGTCGACGTCGAGGCCCTCGGCCTGGAGCTCCTTGACCGTGGCGGCCACGTTCTCGGCGCTGCGCGCGCCGATGAACACCCGGTGCCCCTGCTGGGCCAGCAGCCGGGCCGACTCCAGGCCGATCCCGCTCGTCGCGCCCGAAATCAGTGCGACTCGTGCCGTCGTGTTCTGCGTCATCCCGAGATCAGCCCCTTCACGCGGCCACGGCGGCGGAGGAGGGCAGCAGCGCGTTGACGACGTCTATGAGCGCGCGCGGGGTGAGGGTGTCGTCCACGGCCTCCTCGTCGAGCGAGATGCCGTACTCGCGCTCGATGAGGCTGCCGGCCTCCAGCAGCGCGAGCGACTCGTACTGGAGCGTCGCGAACGTGGTGTCCAGGATGTCGCCGTCGAGGTCGACGCCCTCCGCCACACCCGCGGCCTCGAGGATGATGCGCTTGAGATCCTCGAGGGTGAAAGACTTGCTGGCCATGTCGTTCCCTTCATCGGTACGGCACACCTCTGCGGCATGCCCAAGCGGTGGTAGCGGAGTGGCTAGACGGCGCGGACGACCATCGCGGAGTTGAAGCCTCCGTGGCCCCGGGCCAGCACGAGCGCGGTGCGCACGGCGGCCGGGCGCGGCTGGTCCAGCACGAGGTCGAGCTCGTACTCGGCGCACGGGTCGACGTTGACGGTCGGCGGGATGACCCCGTCGCGCATCGACAGGAAGGCCGCGGCCAGGTCGAGCGGGGCCGCGCCCGCGTACAGGCGGCCCGTCATCGTCTTGGGCAGGGTGACCGGCACCGACCGGGCGCCGAACACCGCGTTGATGGCGTCGGCCTCGCCGCGGTCCAGGCGCGGGTCCGCGGCTCCGTCGGCGAAGACCACGTCCACCTCGCCCGGCGCCGCGCCGGCGTCGGCGAGCGCGAGCTCGATGGCCTTGCGCAGACCCGGAACGCGGTCGCTGCCGGGCTTCGGGTCGATGGTCGCCCCGTACCCGGAGATCTCGCCGTAGATCTCGGCGCCGCGCTCGCGGGCCGACTCGGCGGACTCCATGATGAGGATCGCGCCGCCCTCGCCCGGTACGAAGCCCTGGGCGTCACGGCCGAACGGCACGTACGCCTGGCCGGGCTCCTCCGAGGTGCTCAGCCGGCCGCTGGCCAGCTGCGCCACCCAGCCCCACTGGCAGATCGAGGCGTCGACGGCTCCGGAGACGATGATCCGGGTGCCCTTGCGGACCTGCCGGCGGGCCTGGGCCACGGCGTCGAGGCCGCCCGCCTGGTCGCTGACGACGACCCCGGCCGGGCCCTTCATGCCGTTGCGGATCGAGATCTGGCCGCTGTTGACGGCGTAGAACCAGGCGAAGGACTGGTACGCGGACACGTACTGGCTGCCCTTGCTCCACAGACGCTGCAGCTCGCCCTGGCCGAACTCGAAGCCGCCGGCCGCACTCGCGGTGACGACGCCCATATCGAAGCCGTCGAGCTCCGCGGGCCGCACCCCGGCGTCCTCCAGCGCCCAGTCCGCGGCGACGAGCGCGAGCCGCGTCACCCGGTCGGTCTGCGGGAGCAGCCGGCTCGGCAGCGCGTCGTCCGCGGTCGTGCCGGGAATCTGCCCGGCCAGCTTGGCCGGGTAGTCGGAGGGGTCGAAGCGGGTGATCCGCCCGATACCGCTCTTGCCGGCCAGGGTGGCCGACCAGTAGTCCTGTGCGCCCAGCCCGTTGGGGGCTGCCACGCCGAGGCCGGTCACGACGACCGAGGCGCTCATACGAGGCTCCTCTCGGGATTGGCCAGCACCATGGCGCTCTGGAAGCCGCCGAATCCGCTGCCCACGGTCAGGACCGCGTCGGTGAGCTGCTCGCGCGCGGTGAGGGGGACGTAGTCGAGGTCGCACTCCGGGTCCGGAGTGTGCAGGTTGGCGGTCGGCGGGACCACGTTGTGCTCCATGGCCAGCGCGGAGGCCGCGATCTCGATGGAGCCGATGGCGCCCAGCGAGTGACCCACCATCGACTTGATGGAGCTGACCGGCGTGCGGTACGCGTGCTCGCCCAGGCTCCTCTTGAACGCCGCCGTCTCGTGGCGGTCGTTCTGCTTGGTGCCGCTGCCGTGCGCGTTGATGTAGTCGATCTCGTCGCCGTTCATCCGCGCCTCGTCGAGGGCCAGGCGGATCGCCTCGGCCATCTCCACGCCGTCCGGACGCAGTCCGGTCATGTGGTAGGCGTTGGAGCGGCTCGCGTAGCCGGCGATCTCGGCGTAGATGTGCGCGCCGCGACGCTGCGCGCTCTCCAGCTCCTCCAGGACGAAGAAGGCCGCGCCCTCGCCGAGGACGAACCCGTTGCGCGTCCCGTCGAAGGGCCGCGAGGCGTGCTCCGGGTCGTCGTAGCGCGGGGTCGTGGCCTTGATCGCGTCGAAACAGGCCATCGTGATCGGGGAGATCGGGGCGTCCGAGGAGCCGGCGATCATGACGTCGGCGGTGCCCTCGCGCAGCAGCTCCACCGCGTAGCCGACCGAGTCGATGCCGGAGGTGCAGCCGGTGGAGACCACCGTGCTGGCGCCCTCCGCGCCGACGCCCCAGGCGACCTCGGCCGCGAACGAGCTCGGCACCATGTGGTTGTACAGGTGCGGGGAGGCGTAGCGGTGGTCGACGTTGTCGAGCCGGCCGCCGTCGCTGACGACCCGGTACTCCTCGTCGAGCGCCATCGTGGCGCCGACCGCGCTGCCCACCGTCACGCCGACCCGGTAGGGGTCGAGCGAGGAGATGTCCAGCCCGCTGTCGGCGACCGCGCCGCGCGAGGCGACGACCGCGAACTGCCCGGCGCGGTCCATGCGCCGGACCTCCTGCGGGGACAGGCCGTGGGCGTACGGGTCGAAGTCGACCTCGGCGGCCACCCGCGAGCGGAAGGGCGCCGGGTCGAAGAAGGTGATGCCGCGCGTGGCCGTACGGCCGTCGCTCAGCAGGTTCCAGAAGTTCTCACGGCCGACACCGCCGGGCGCGAGCACCTCCATGCCGGTGATGACAACGCGTCGCCCGGTCACGCCCGACCCTCCCAGTTGTAGAAACGGGTGGCCATGGCGTCGGCGGGGGAGCGCCACGTCTTCGGGTCGTAGGCCTCGATGAACGGCTTGAGGTCCTCACTGATCCCGACGAAGCGCGGGTCGCTCTTCGCGCCCTCGATGAGCTCGCCGCCGTTGTCGGCGTCGAAGTCCTGGAGGTGGAAGTACAGGCCCCGGTACGAGAACAGCTGGCGCCGCCGCGTTCCCATCAGGTGGGGCATCTCCGTCGCGTCGAAATCGGCGAACAGCCGGGCCACGTCCGCACTCGAGCCGGGGTCCATCCGGGCGACGATCAGCGTGCTGTGCATACGGTTCGCTCCTCAGAAGTTGCGGTTGTTGCGGTACACCCCGGCGGCCGCTCCCGCGTCGTCCCGGGCGGGGGCGGGTGCCGGCGGAAGGCGCTTCGAGGAGCGCCCGGGAACGCCCGGCTCCCGGAGGGGAGCCGGGCGTTCCGCGTCCTTCCGGGGACGGAAAGCGGGGGGCTTTTTACTCCCCGGCGGAACGGGTGTGGACGACGCGGTAGGTGTTGATGTCCGGGATCCCGGCGACGACCGCGCGGCAGCGGCCCTCGGCGGCCACCCGGCTGGCCGGCTTCTGGTCCTGCGGCACGGCCTTGTAGGCGTCGTACGCCTCCTTGCTCTCCCACTGGGAGTAGGAGACGACGAAGGAGCCCTCGAGACCACGGGCGCGCAGGCCGCGCAGCACCACGTGCGAGCGGAAGCCCGGGGTCTCCAGGAAGAAGCCCTGGCCGGGGCCGAGGGCGTCGATCAGCTCCTCCTGGTTCTCCTTCAGGACGGGGAACACCGCGATGGCGGTGTAGTCGTCACGGTGCGGGCCGATCTCGATGGAGCCGCCCAGCGACGGGTGCTCCTGGGTGAAGGCCACCTCGTTCTGCAGGAGCTTGATCGAGGTGGTGATCTCACCGAAGACCGGGAGGGTGCGGTGGTTGAACTCGTCGCCCTTGTAGCGCTCCTCCAGGTCCTCGCCGCTGCGCCACTGGATGAAGTTGGCGGTGCCCGGCGAGTCGACGCCCGCGTGGACGGTGCTGGACATCCAGCCCTCGTAGGTGGCGGCGTCGACGATCTTCCGCATCTCCTGGACGAGCTTGTCCTGGTTCTCCGGAACATCCGTGGTGAACAGGTTGAGGACGGTGAGGTGCTTGTCCTCGGTGGAGATCTTGGGCATGTCTCTTCGCTTCCTCAAGGGGGAACAGGTGAACAGGACAGATGGCTTACGGGGCGGCGCAGCCTCAGGCGGGCTCGCCGAACCAGCGGGTGAGCGCCTGGGTGAGGCCCTCGGTGGGCGCGCCGGGCGGCGGGGCCCAGGCGACGTAGCCGTCCGGGCGGATCAGCAGGCCGTCCAGCGGCGCGTCACAGTCGAAGTTCGCGACGGTGAGCGTGTCGACGCGGTCGGACCAGCCCTCCGCGGCCTGGCGCAGCGCGGCGTTGTCGTGCAGGTCCAGCAGCACGCCGCGGCCGCCGTGCAGGAGTTCGAGGCTGCTCTTCTTGGCGCCGCCGACCACGACCTCGCGGTCCGGCAGGCGCCGGCCGAGCAGCGGGTGCTCGCCCTCGCCGACGTCGTGGCGGATGTCCAGCCCGGTCACCATGCCGATGAGGTGGCGCTGCACCGCGGGGAAGTCCACCAGTTCGGCGAAGACCTCCAGCATCGGGGTGATCTCGTCGCCGCCGAGGTAGAGGATGCGCTGGGCCAGCGTGTTGGTCAGGATCCGGGCCGCGACGGGCCGGCGCTCGCTCTCGTACGAGTCGAGCAGCCCCTCGGGGGCCCGGCCCTGGATGTCCAGGGCGAGCTTCCAGCCGAGGTTGACCGCGTCCTGCACGCCCGAGCTCATGCCCTGCGCGCCGATCGGCAGGTGGATGTGGGCCGCGTCGCCCGCGAGGAAGACGCGTCCGCGCCGGTACTCGGCGGCCTGACGGCTGGTGTCGGTGGTCGAGCTGACCCACAGCGGCGTCCCGCCGCTGATGTCCTCGCCGGTCAGCCGCAAGAACGCCTCGGCGACCTCGTCGAAGGTGATCGGCTCGCTGCTCGTGCGCAGCGGCTCCGAGCGGTCGAAGTAGATGACGCGGCTGCGGTCGGGACCGATCGGCAGGACCATCACCATGCCGCCGGGCACCCGCTCACCGCTGAACCGGGGGCGCAGCGGCACGCCGGCCACGTCGGCGAAGCGCAGCTCGATGGCCGCGTCGGTGCCCTCGAAGGCGATCCCGGCCAGGCGCCGCACCGCACTGCGGCTGCCGTCGCAGCCCACCACGTAGCGGGCGCGCAGCGTGCCCGGGCCCTCGGGAGTGGTGACCTGGAGGGTCACCCCGTCCTCGTCGTTCTCCAGACCGGTGACCTCGACACCGCGGCGCACCTGGGCGCCCTTTTCCGCCGCCCAGCCTGCCAGCATTCCCTCGGTGCGGGACTGGGGTATTCCTCGAGCCCCGTACGAGCCTCCCTCGAGCAAGCGATAATCGATGGGGACTCCACCGAAATGCCCGAAGGGAATGACATCGACCTCACCCAGGCGGGAAAGAAGTCCACGCTGGTCGAATTCCTCGATGGTCCGCGCCGAGAATCCGAGGGCGCGAGACTGCTTCATCGGCTCCGCGAGCCGTTCGACGACGGTGGCAGAGACTCCATGCAGACCCAGCTCACCTGCGAGCATGAGTCCGGTGGGGCCGGCTCCAACGATGATTACGTCCGCGTCAAAGGTGTCCATCTGCCCTCTTCCGACTGGTGTTTTCCCAGTATTGCGAGGGGCTACCGGGACAGTAAATAGCCGCTAGTACAGGTTTTCCACAAGAACGTCATATCCTTTACAGGAAGGGTTGGCCGCCAGCCTGATTCGCGCACATCCTCAGGCATGACATCAAGCCAATCGACCGCCGAAGTCGCCGCGCTCCTCGACGCATATCTGATATCACTCGACGACGAAATACTCGACGCGGGATGGGCCAAGGGGCTGTTCACCGACGACGCGGTGATCGAATTCCCGAACGCCCGGCACCAGGGCGCCGACGGCCTCCCCGCCTTCCACCAGAAGTCCCTCGACGCCTTCGCGCGCCACCAGCACCTCGGCTCACCGGCCGTGGTCGCCCTCGAGGGGGAGGACCGGGCGACACTGCGGGCCAACGTCATCGCCACCCACGTCCACCACCTGCCGGCCACAGCCCCCGAGGGCACCCCCGCACCCCGCTTCGCGGCCGGCACGTTCGTCAACGGCGCGGCGCGCCGCACCCCCGAGGGCTGGCGGCTGAGCTCGCTGTCGTTCCGGGTCGTGTGGACCGAGGGCAACCCGCCCGGGGCGAACTGACCCGACCACGACGTGTGCGGTGGCGCCGCAGGACCGGCGCCACCGCACACGTCGTCCACGGGCCGGTGTCACACGTTCAGGCTCACCACGCGGTCGACCACGATCTCGATGACGACCCGCCCCGGCGGGTTCGGCGGCGCGGACCAGTAGCGCTTGGCATAGCGCCGCGCCCCGTCGTTGACCCGGGCGGGGTCGTCGACGACCGTGGCGGTGCCCTCCAGCGTGACCCAGGTGAAGTCCGAGACCTGGCACAGCGCGGCGCGGCCGCCCGGCGCGGCGAGCAGGTTGCGGGCCTTGCGCGAGGAGGCGACGGTCATGATCCGGGCCAGTCCCGCCTCCGCGTCCCAGGTGAACCGCACGGGCGCCACGTGCGGCGATCCGTCGGGCCTGAGCGTGGTCAGCGTGGCTATGTGCGGTTCGGTCAGAAAGGCGTCGGCCTGCGCCGACACGGCGAGTTCGGCGGCGCGTGCTGTGGGCTGCGACACGAGTACGTCCTTCTGCGGTGCGGGTGGAAGGGGCCCCTGCGCCGCGGCGCCCCCCGGGTTCGGTCCGGGGGGCGCCGCGGGCGGGGACTGCCCCGTCTGACTGAGCTCTTCCTAGCGGGAGACCGTCAGTGCGCGGTCACCGTCTGCGGGGTCTCGGCGGCCGGCTCGCCGTCCGCCTGCGCCGCCGGAGCGGGCGCCTGCGGCTTGGCGTTCGGGAAGAAGAAGGCCGCGATGAGCAGGGCGACCGTCGCGAAGCAGGCCGCCGCGAAGAAGGCGGTGTGGTTCGCCGACTCCTGTACGTCCACGGCCTTGGCGACGTCGCCGCCGGCCTTGGTCAGCTTCTCGGCGAGGCCGTTGTAGGCGATGGTCACGATGACGGCGAGACCGAGCGCGCCGCCGGCCTCCTGGCTGGTGTTGATGAGACCCGCGGCCACACCGGCCTCCGAGTCGGCGATGCCGGCGAACGCGGCGATCTGCAGCGTCACGAAGCACATGCCGCAGCCGATGCCGAGGAGGATGAAGGCGGGCAGCAGGTCGACCGCGTACGAGCCGCCGGCCGGGGCCCGCGTCAGGAGCAGCAGACCGCCGATGGTGGCGGCGAGACCGATCAGGAGCACGATGCGGGCCGCGACCTTGGCGATCAGGCCCGAGGCGATGCCCGCGCCGGCCGCGACGCAGAACGCGAGGGGCACGTAGGAGAAGCCCGCCTTCATCGGCGAGAACCCGTACACCTGCTGCATGAAGATGCTGGCGAAGAAGAACAGGGCGGAGAAGGCACCGAAGACCGACACGGCCGCGATGTTCGCGGTGCTGACCGACTTCAGGCGGAAGACGCGCAGCGGCATCACGGGCGCCTCGACCTTGGTCTCGATCACCAGGAAGGCCGCGAGCAGTACGCCCACGATGACGAAGGAGACGACCGTGCGACCGTCGCCCCAGCCGCGGTGCGTGGCCTCACCCAGGGTGAAGATCAGCAGCAGCAGGGCGCTGGTGAGCGTCGCGGCACCGAAGATGTCGAACCGGGTACGCGGGCCGTCGGCCTTGGAGTCCGGGACGACGCGCGCCGCGAAGAGGGCACCGAGCAGACCGATCGGCACGTTGATGTAGAAGATGTACTCCCAGCCGGGGCCGTCGGCGAGCACACCGCCGAGGATCACGCCCACGATCGAGGCGATACCGGAGAGCGAACCCCACAGGCCGAGCGCCTTGTTGCGCTCGGGACCCTCGGGGAAGGTGTTGGTCAGGATCGACAGCGCCGAGGGCGCGATCATCGCGGAGCCGAGGCCCTGGACGGCACGCGCGCTGATCAGCACGTTGCCGCTGTCGGACAGGGCCGCCACGAGCGAGGCCAGGGCGAAGACGGCCAGACCGGTCTGCAGGACCCGGCGGCGGCCGTAGCGGTCGGCGAGCCGGCCGCCGAGCAGCAGGAAGCCGCCCAGTACGGTCGCGTAAGCCGTGACCACGTACTCCAGGCTGACGTCGGACATGCCGAGCCCGTCCTGGATGGACGGAAGTGCGAGATTCACGATCGACACGTCGAGGAAGACCATGAACTGGGCCATGCAGACAAAGGCAAGGATCGCGCCGGGCTTGTAGCCCGCTCCCGTGCCCTTTCCGCTCTTGACCACGTCGGGGGCAGTCATTGGGTAACTCCTCAGCTATGCAGAATCGAGTGTGTGAGAGCGGTCGCCGACGACGCCGGGACGAGCCACAGGGCCGACCCCGATCGCGGGCCGCGGCGCGCGCCGGACCTCGGCTTCATCGCCCCACCTTCCGCTTGGCAGTTCCGCTGCCTGGCAGCGTGCCCGGGGCCTCTCGACTCCGCCTTGAGTCCCGCCGGACCGGCCGTCTATCAGTCGATGCCGCGCACGATGTGCGGGTCCGCCCATTCCTCCTCCTCGTCCGCGCCGGCGAGCCACAGCGGCGGGGCTCCCATGACGAGGTTGTACGAACGCCAGTCGAGTTCCTCTTGGATGTCGTGCACCAGCTCCTCCTCTGCTTTCCGATCAGGCCACGCTGTCAAGATCTGCTGGAAAGCCGCTCAGGAATCACTCGAGAACCGCTCGGCACGTGCCCTACTCGACCCGGAACTGACAGAATTACCTTCCGCATAAAAACTGATGACAGTCCGTCATCTTGCCGGCGGACGCGGAAAGCAAGGACGGGACAGTGGACGAGCACGACTGGCTGGCGAAGCGCTTCGAGGACGAACGGACGCGTCTTCGGGCAGTGGCCTACCGGATACTCGGCTCGCTCAGCGAAGCGGAGGACGCCGTCCAGGAGGCCTGGCTGAAGCTCAGCCGCTGCGACTCCGCGGAGATCGACAACCTGGGCGGCTGGCTGACCACCGTGGTCGGCCGCGTCTGCCTGGACATGCTGCGCACCCGGGCCTCCCGGCGCGAGGAGCCCCTGGAGGTACGGCCGGTGGAGCCGGCCCCCGGCGAAGGCGCGGCCAGGGCGGCGCGCCCGAGCGATCCGCAGGCCGAGGCCGTGCTCGCCGACTCCGTCGGCGCCGCCATGCTCGTGGTCCTGGACAAGCTGACCCCCGCCGAGCGGCTCGCGTTCGTCCTGCACGACCTGTTCGCCGTGCCCTTCGAGGACATCGCCGTCGTCACGGAGCGCACCCCCGCCTCGGCCCGCCAGCTGGCCAGCCGCGCCCGCCGCCGGGTCCGGGGCGCGGAGACCCTGCCCCAGCCGGACCTCGGCCGCCAGCGCAGGATCGTCAACGCCTTCCTGAGCGCCGCCCGCGGCGGGGACTTCGAGGCGCTGCTGGAGGTGCTCGACCCGGATGTGGTGGCGCGCTCGGACAACGGCATGGCGGGAGCCCTGTCGGCGGTCCGCGGAGCGGCCCTGGTGGCCCGCCAGGCGGCCACGTTCGCGCAGTTCGCGCAGAGCGCCCAGGTGGCGTTCGTCAACGGCGGCATGGGCGTCGTCGCCCGCGTCGACGGCCGCTTCCGCGTCATGATGTTCACCATCGCGCAGGACCGGATCACCCAGGTCTCGGTGGTCATGGCCCCGGCCGAGGTCGCCCGGCTCGACATCCTGGTCCCCGACTCCGTGGACACCGACGACTCCGTGGACACCGACTCCGTGGACACCCGCTAGCGGGAGCCCCGGACCCTCCTGCCGACCCGTTCGAGGGCGTCGCCATCCGGGCTCCACCCCCGCTCGTCCCGGGCCGCCCACGATGGGGCCGCGCCCGGGCCGTGCGGCTCCCCCCTGCTCGCCGGCACGGACGCACGCCGGCGTGCCGCCGTGGTTCCCGGTCCCCCGCCCACGGCGGCACCCGCCCGCACCGATCGACGTACGAGCCGAATTCCCGCACATGCGCGAGGGCCCTGCCGAATTCTCCCGGCAGGGCCCTCGCGCA
>NZ_JBHWVM010000006.1:34961-140253 GCF_042736805.1 Streptomyces sp. NPDC060031 | reverse complement strand
CCGGGCCACCGCCCCCGCACCCCGGGCCTCCAACGCCGGCGGGGCTCAATCCAGCCTCGTCGGCGTTCGAGGCGCGGGGGTCTGGGGGCGGAGCCCGCAGCAGCGGCTACCGCGTCGGGGTCAGCCGCCCAGCAGGCTGACGTCGCGGACCGCGCCCTTGTCCGCGCTGGTGGCCATCGCCGCGTACGCGCGCAGGGCCGCGGAGACCTTGCGCTCGCGGTTCTTCGGGGCGTAGACGCCGCCCAGGGCCTCGCGGCGGGCCGCCAGGGTCTCGTCGTCGACCAGCAGCTCGATCGAGCGGTTCGGGATGTCGATCCGGATCCGGTCGCCGTCCTCGACCAGGGCGATCGTGCCGCCCGAGGCCGCCTCCGGGGAGGCGTGGCCGATGGACAGGCCCGAAGTGCCGCCGGAGAAGCGGCCGTCCGTGACCAGCGCGCACGCCTTGCCGAGGCCGCGGCCCTTGAGGAAGGAGGTCGGGTAGAGCATCTCCTGCATGCCGGGACCGCCGCGCGGGCCCTCGTAACGGATGACGACGACGTCGCCCTCCTTGATCTGCTTCGTCAGGATCTTGTCGACGGCCTCGTCCTGCGACTCGCAGACGACGGCCGGACCCTCGAAGGTCCAGATCGACTCGTCGACACCGGCCGTCTTGACCACGCACCCGTCGACGGCGATGTTGCCGCGCAGGACGGCGAGGCCGCCGTCCTTGGAGTACGCGTGCTGCACGGAGCGGATGCATCCGCCCTCGGCGTCGAGGTCGAGGGTGCTCCAGCGCTCGGACTGGGAGAAGGCGGTCGCGGAACGCTTGCAGCCGGGGGCGGCGTGCCACAGCTCCATGGCCACCTCGCTCGCCGTGCCGGAGCGGGCGTCCCACTTCGCGAGCCAGTCCTCCAGGCCCTCGGAGTGGACGGTGGTGACGTCCTTGTTGAGGAGACCGCCGCGGTGCAGCTCGCCGAGGATGGCGGGGATGCCGCCGGCGCGGTGGATGTCCTCCATGTAGTACGTGCCGCCGGGCGCCACGTTCGGGGCGACCTTGGACAGGCACGGGACCCGGCGCGAGACGGCGTCGATGTCGGTGAGGTCGTAGTCGAGGCCCGCCTCCTGCGCCGCGGCCAGCAGGTGCAGGATCGTGTTGGTCGAGCCGCCCATGGCGATGTCGAGGGCCATGGCGTTCTCGAAGGCCTCGCGGGTGGCGATGTTGCGCGGCAGAACGGACTCGTCGCCGTCCTCGTAGTACCGCTTGGTGATCTCCACGACGGTCCGGCCGGCGTCCTCGTACAGGGCGCGGCGGGCGGTGTGCGTCGCGAGGACCGAGCCGTTGCCGGGGAGGGCGAGGCCGATGGCCTCGGCGAGGCAGTTCATCGAGTTGGCGGTGAACATGCCCGAACACGACCCGCAGGTCGGACAGGCGTTCTCCTCGATCCGCAGGACGTCCTCGTCGGAGATGTTCTCGTTGGAGGCGTCGACCATGGCGTCGATCAGGTCGAGCTTGCGGACGGTGCCGTCGACGAGGATGGCCTGGCCGGCCTCCATCGGTCCGCCGGACACGAAGACGACCGGGATGTTGAGGCGCATCGCGGCCATCAGCATGCCCGGGGTGATCTTGTCGCAGTTGGAGATGCAGATCAGCGCGTCGGCGCAGTGCGCCTCGACCATGTACTCCACGGAGTCCGCGATCAGGTCGCGGGAGGGCAGGGAGTACAGCATCCCGCCGTGCCCCATCGCGATGCCGTCGTCCACCGCGATCGTGTTGAACTCGCGCGGGATCGCGCCGGCGGCGCGGATGGCGTCGGAGACGATCCGGCCGACCGGGGCGAGGTGGGTGTGACCGGGGACGAACTCGGTGAAGGAGTTGGCGACCGCGATGATCGGCTTGCCGATGTCCTCGCTCGCTACGCCCGACGCGCGCATCAGGGCGCGTGCGCCCGCCATGTTGCGGCCGTGGGTGACGGTGCGGGACCTCAGCTCAGGCATGCGGTTTCACTCCCCATGAGTGCGGCTGTACGGGACCGCCGCGACTGTGGATATGGCTCGGTTACGAGGCTACGCCCACCGCCCGCGATCCGGACGCGGTGTCCGGATGGCGGGACGGGCGGCTCAGCCCTCGGTCACCCTTCGGTCAGGTAGCGCTGCAGGGTCGGGGCCACCAGGGCCACGATGTCCTCCGCGTCGGCGGACGCGAGGGGCTCGACCTGGACGACGTAGCGCAGCAGCGCGATGCCGATCATGTGCGAGGCGGCGAGCTCGGCCCGGAAGGTGGGGTCGGGGACGTCGAGGTCGGCGGCGACGCGCTCCAGGACCCGGCGCAGGATGAGCCGGCGCAACACCTTCGCGGCGGCCTCGTGGGTGAGCGCGGACCGGATCACGGCGAGCAGCGGGGCCCGGGTGACGGGGTTCTCCCAGATCTCCAGGAAGTAGCGGGCGAGGCGCTCCCCGATCCCTGCCGGGCCCTCACCGATGATCGCCGGGACCACGAGCGCCGGCTCGATGCTCAGCTCGATGGCGGCGGCGAACAGGTCGTCCTTCGTCCCGAAGTAGTGGTGCACCAGGGCCGGGTCCACGCCCGCCGCCTTGGCGATCCCGCGTACGGAGGTCTTGTCGTACCCGCGCGCGGCGAACTCGGAACGGGCCGCGAGGCGGATCCGTTCCTGGGTGCCCGGGCCGTCGTCGGCCTCGTCCTGGCGGGGGCGGCCGGGGCCGCGGCGGGGGCGCTGCGCGGGGGCGGTCACGGGCGGGGCGCCGGGGCCGCGGCCGGGCTCGTGGCCAGGTGGAGGCGGGTGAAGGCCAGCGCCTCGGCGAGATCGGCCTCGCGCTCGGCGGAGGACATCGCGCGCCGGGTGTTGACCTCGATGACCACGTGCCCGTCGAAGGACGTACGGGCGAGCCGCTCCAGCAGCTCCGCGCAGGGCTGGGTGCCGCGCCCCGGGACGAGGTGCTCGTCCTTCGCGGAACCGTTTCCGTCGGCGAGGTGGACGTGGGCGAGCCGGTCGCCCATCCGGTCGATCATCGCGGTGGCGTCGGTGCGGGCGGTCGCCGTGTGCGAGAGGTCGACGGTGAAGTGCCGGTAGTCGTCCTTCGTCACGTCCCACTCGGGCGCGTACGCGAGCATCTCGCGGTCGCGGTACCGCCACGGGTACATGTTCTCGACGGCGAACCGGACGTCCGTCTCGTCGGCCATCCGCCAGATGCCGGTGACGAAGTCGCGCGAGTACTGCCGCTGCCACCGGAACGGCGGGTGCACGACGACGGCGCTCGCCCCGAGCCGCTCGGCCGCCGACTGGGCGCGCCGCAGTTTGGTCCAGGGGTCGGTGGACCACACGCGCTGCGTGATGAGGAGGCAGGGGGCGTGGATCGCCAGGATCGGCACCTGGTGATCGTCGGAGAGCCGCCGCAGGGCGTCGACGTCCTGACTGACCGGATCCGTCCAGACCATGACCTCGACGCCGTCGTAACCGAGGCGCGCGGCGATCTCGAAGGCGGTCGCCGTCGACTCCGGATACACGGAGGCGGTGGAGAGGGCGACTTTCGCATTCGGAACCCGGACTGGTTTTGCCACGGGGACAGGGTACCGATGCCCTTGCCCTGCGGGGCGGTACGGGGAGAACGTCCCCCGCCGCCCCGGGCCCGCGCGCCGGACGGCCGTCAAGAAGAGGGCGACGCCGCCGGGGGCAGGTGGTCCAGGCGGCGGAGGATGACGCCCTCGCGCAGGGCCCAGGGGCAGATTTCGAGTGCGTCGACGCCGAAGAGGTCCATCGCGCCCTCCGCGACCAGCGCCCCGGCCAGGAGCTGCGAGGCGCGGCCCTCCGAGACGCCCGGGAGGGCCGCCCGCTGGGAGGCCGTCATCGCCGCCAGCCGCGGGACCCACTCCTCCAGGGACTTGCGGGTCAGGTCCCGCTGGACGTACAGGCCGTCGGCCGAGCGGGCCGCGCCCGCGATGCGGGCCAGCTGCTTGAACGTCTTCGACGTCGCCACCACCCGGTCCGGCGCCCCGAAGCGGCTGAACACGCCGACCTTCCGCGCGATCTGGGCCCGCGCGTGGCGGCGCAGCGCCCGGACGTCGGAGGGGTCCGGCGGGTCGCCCTGGAGCCAGCCCGCCGTGAGGCGGCCCGCGCCGAGCGGGAGGGAGACGGCCGCGTCCGGGTCCTCGTCGATGCCGAAGGCGATCTCCAGCGAGCCGCCCCCGATGTCCAGGACCAGCAGCTTCCCCGCGGACCAGCCGAACCAGCGCCGGGCGGCCAGGAACGTCAGCCTCGCCTCGTCGTCGCCGCTCAGCACGGGGAGGTCGACACCCGTCTCGATCTTGACCCGGGCCAGTACCTCGTCCGCGTTGGTCGCCTCGCGCACCGCGCTCGTCGCGAAGGGGAGCACGTCCTCGCACCCCTTGTCCTCGGCGGCCTGCACCGCGCCGCCGATCACCGAAACGAGCCGCTCGACGCCCGCGGGCGTGACCGCGCCGTGTGCGTCGAGGAGCTCCGCCAGCCGCAGTTCCACCTTGTGCGAGTGCGCCGGCTGCGGGCGCGCACCGGGGTGCGCGTCCACCACCAGCAGATGGATCGTGTTCGAACCCACATCAAGGACACCGAGTCTCATAGGGGGGAACGCTACTGCGCAGATCGCCGAGGGGTGGAGTGAGGGGCCCTTAGGCTTGGGTTTGTGCCAAATACGAAGAAGGCCAACAAGACCCGGTCTAAGTCGAAGTCCCGGACGGAAGCCAAGACCACGACGGACGAGACGGGGATCGACTTCCCCCGGGCGTGGGTGGAGTTCCCCGATCCCGCCGATGACGAGCAGGTCTTCCGCTGCGACCTGACCTGGCTGACCTCCCGCTGGACCTGCATCTTCGGCAGCGGCTGCCAGGGCATCCAGCCCGGGCGGGCGGACGACGGCTGCTGCACGCTCGGCGCGCACTTCTCCGACGAGGACGACGAGAAGCGCGTCGCGGAGCACGTGGCCCGGCTGACGCCGGAGCTGTGGCAGTTCCACGACGTGGGCAGCGAGACCGGCTGGACGCAGGCCGACGACGACGGGGAGAAGCAGACCCGCCGCTGGGACGGGGCCTGCATCTTCCTGAACCGTCCCGGCTTCCCCGCCGGGGCCGGCTGTTCGCTGCACATCCTCGCCGTGCGCGAGGGCAAGGAGCCGCTGGAGACCAAGCCGGACGTGTGCTGGCAGCTGCCGATCCGGCGGACCTACGACTGGATCGACCGGCCGGACGACACCCGCGTACTGCAGGTGTCCATCGGCGAGTACGACCGGCGCGGCTGGGGCCCTGGGGGCCACGACCTGCACTGGTGGTGCACCTCGGCCACGTCCGCGCACGGCGCCGGGGCCCCGGTGTACGTGTCGTACCGCGCCGAGCTGACCGAGCTGATGGGCAAGGAGGGGTACGAGGCGCTGGTGAAGCTGTGCGAGGCGCGGCTGTCCTCGCTGCTGCCGATGGCCCCGCACCCGGCCGACCCGGTGCGTCCCGCCTGACGCGGTACGCCGCGATACGGCGGCTATCCCTGCGCGGACGGCCCCGGCGCCGGGTCAACCGTTCCTGCTGAGCCCGTCGGGGTGGGCGTGGGCGTCTGCGACGGGGGCGGCGTCGGCGTCGGCGTCGGCGTCGGAGTAGGCGTGGGGGTGGGGGTGGGCGTCGGGGTCGGCGTCGCCGGGTCCGTGGGCGTCGGCGCCGGGCGGCCGCGGCCCTGGATGGCGACGACCGCGCCGTCCGGGTCGACCCCGACCCGGGCCCTCCACGCCCCGACGGGCTGGGCTTCGGGGTCCACGTCGATCCGTAGGGTGACCGATTCTCCGGGGGAGAGGGTGCCCGAGGTCCGGCTCGCGCGCAGCCACGGGGCGTCGGACCAGAGCCGCCAGTCCACGGGGCCGCCGCCCGACGCGCTGAGGGTGAGCACGGTGGTGGCGCCGTGGGAGGACGCGGTCACGGCGAGCCGGCCGGGGGCGCCCGGCCCCGGCCGGTCGGGAGTGGCCGGCGGTCCGGTGCTGATCACCTCGACGGACACGTCGGGCGCGGCGCTGCCGGGGGCGAAGCCCGGGCCGCCGGTGGTGACGGCGGCGTTGCCCGCGTTCTCGTACGCCGCCAGCGGGCGGCCGTCGGCGCGCGGCAGCGGGATCTCCGACTCGCTCGCGGAGATGCGGGCGGAGCTGCCGCCGACGGGTTCGCCCGTGTCGGGGGCGCCCCGGTACGCCGCCCAGAGCGCCAGCACCGGGGCCGCGACGACGGTGGCGACCACGGTGGTGGTAATGGCCCGGGTGCGCAGCCGGTCGCGGCGGGCGGCGCGGTCCTTGGGGTCCATCGGGAAGCCGGTCCGGTCGAAGCGCGGCCCGGGTCCGCGGCGCCGGCCGGAGCGGACCATCGCGGCGTGCACGGCGGTACGGGGCGCGGGGACCAGCGGCAGCGCGGCGGTCTCGACCCCGCCGGAGCCCGGCCAGGGCCCGCCGGCACCGACCCGCTCGGCGACGCGGCGGCAGCGCGGGCAGTCGTCGACGTGCCGGACCAGCTCGGCGCGCAGGCTGGTGGACAGCAGTACCTGACCGTCGCCGCCGTCGCCGTCGTCGCCGGTGAGCCGGGACACGGTCGGGCAGTTGCCCGTCTCCACGACCGCGAGGGCGGCGCGGGTGCGCTCCACCTCGCAGGCGGCCCCGGTCAGCAGTTCGCGGGCGGCGGTCTGGGGGGTGCCGAGGACGGCGGCGAGTTCGGGCACGCCGAGGCGGTGGCGGACGGCCAGTTCGAGGGCCTCGCGCTGCCCGGGCGTGGTCCCGGCGGCCTCCGGCCAGGCGAGCCGGGCCAGTTCGGTGCGGCGGTACGTGCTGACGTCGACCGGCCGGTGGGCGCCGGGGGCGGGGGTGCCGGCAGCCCCAGGCGCACCCCCCGCACCCGTGCGCTCCGGCGCGCGCCGGGTGGAATGCGCCCCCTGCCGGGCGCGCCGCTGTTCGGCGAGGCGGCGCAGGCAGGCCCAGCGCGCCAGCGCGTACAGCCAGGCGCGCCGGTCCCCCTCGTCGGGACACCGGCCCGGGTGCCGTTCGGCGACCGCGAGTACGTCGCCCAGCACGTCGGTGGCGGTGTCGTGGTCGCACAGGACCGAGAGGCAGTACGTGAACAGACCGTCCAGGTAGGGCTCGTACCGGAACGGGGGCGGCTGCTCCGCCGAATGCCCCTCGCGGGGCGTGCGCCCGTGCGCCCGGTGTGCGCCGGTGCGTGATGCGGGGTGTGACTGGCTGCTGCTGTTCACCTGGCGACCGTAGGCGGCGTGCCGCTCACACTCCGGAAGCCTTCACCACAGTTAGCCCTTACGGGTGAACAGATCGGTACCGCACTGACCGAGCCCCTGACGCCGCCCGCCACCCGGCGGGACCCGGCGGGACCCGGCCGTGTCAGTGGCTGCGGCTACGGTGGGGCGCATGGCTGCCCGTACATCTCGTTCATCCGCCAAGGACCGGCCGTCCTACCGCTGTACCGAGTGCGGGTACTCCACCGCCAAGTGGCTCGGCCGGTGCCCCGAGTGCCAGGCCTGGGGGACGGTCGAGGAACTGGGCGGCGCGCCCGCCGTACGGACCACCGCGGCCGGGCGGGTGTCCGCGCCCGCCCTCCCGATCGCGCAGGTCGACGGCCGCACCGCGACCGCGCGCAGCACCGGCGTGGACGAGCTGGACCGGGTCCTCGGCGGTGGGCTGGTCCCCGGCGCCGTCGTACTGCTCGCGGGCGAGCCCGGCGTCGGCAAGTCGACGCTGCTGCTCGACGTCGCGGCGAAGGCGGCCAGCGACGAGCACCGCACCCTCTACGTCACCGGCGAGGAGTCGGCGAGCCAGGTGCGGCTGCGGGCCGACCGGATCCACGCGCTGAGCGACCACCTCTTCCTCGCGGCCGAGACCGACCTGTCCGCCGTACTGGGCCACCTCGACGCCGTGAAGCCGTCCCTGCTGGTCCTGGACTCCGTACAGACCGTGGCCTCCCCCGAGATCGACGGCGCGCCCGGCGGCATGGCCCAGGTGCGGGAGGTGGCGGGGGCGTTGATCCGCGCCTCCAAGGAGCGCGGGATGGCCACGCTGCTCGTCGGGCACGTCACCAAGGACGGGGCCATCGCCGGACCCCGGCTGCTGGAGCACCTGGTGGACGTCGTGCTCAGCTTCGAGGGAGACCGGCATGCGCGGCTGCGCCTGGTGCGCGGCATCAAGAACCGTTACGGGGCCACGGACGAGGTCGGCTGCTTCGAACTGCACGACGAGGGCATCACCGGACTCGCCGACCCGAGCGGCCTGTTCCTGACCCGGCGCGCCGAGGCGGTGCCGGGGACCTGCCTGACGGTGACCCTGGAGGGCAAGCGTCCGCTGGTCGCCGAGGTGCAGGCGCTGACGGTGGACTCGCAGATCCCCTCGCCCCGCCGGACCACCTCCGGGCTGGAGACCTCCCGCGTCTCGATGATGCTGGCCGTACTGGAACAGCGCGGCCGGATCACCGCGCTCGGCAAGCGCGACATCTACAGCGCGACCGTGGGCGGGGTGAAGCTGACCGAGCCGGCCGCCGACCTGGCCATCGCGCTGGCGCTGGCCTCGGCCGCCAGTGACGTCCCGCTCCCGAAGAACCTCGTCGCCATCGGCGAGGTCGGGCTGGCCGGCGAGGTGCGGCGCGTGACGGGCGTACAGCGGCGGCTCGCGGAGGCGCACCGGCTGGGGTTCACGCACGCCCTGGTGCCGGTGGATCCGGGCAAGGTGCCGGCCGGCATGAAGGTCATCGAGGTCGCCGACGTGGGCGATGCGCTACGGGTCCTGCCGCGCGGCCGATCCCGTACGCCGGCCCGGGACGGGGGCGCCGAGTAGCCGCTCGGCGGGCCCGTACCGGGCTCCGTGGCGACCGCCTCGACCAACGCTCGGCGGGGCCGCAGTGCGCGCCGGTAGACTTTGTGCTGGTCCGCCCGGCCGTACGCAGGCGGCACAACCCGCGACCGGAGGAGTGCAGTGGCAGCCAAGGACGGTGCAGCAGCATCCGGAAAGTCGGGCGCGAGCTCCAAGCAGGAGGCCATGATGCGTGCCTCGCTGAGCGCGGTCGCACCTGGTCAGCCGCTGCGTGACGGGCTGGAACGGATCGTCCGCGGCAACACCGGCGGACTGATCGTCCTCGGCATGGACAAGTCGGTCGACTCGATGTGCACCGGCGGCTTCGTGCTGGACGTGGAGTTCACCGCGACCCGGCTGCGCGAGCTGTGCAAGCTCGACGGCGCGCTCATCCTCGACAAGGACATCACCAAGATCCTGCGGGCCGGCGTGCAGCTGGTGCCCGACGCGTCGATCCACACGGAGGAGACGGGCACCCGGCACCGCACGGCGGACCGGGTGTCGAAGCAGTGCGGCTTCCCGGTGGTGTCGGTGTCCCAGTCGATGCGGCTGATCGCGCTGTACGTGGACGGCGAGCGGCGCGTGCTGGAGGAGTCCGGGGCGATCCTGTCGCGGGCGAACCAGGCGCTGGCCACGCTGGAGCGGTACAAGCTGCGGCTGGACGAGGTCGCGGGCACGCTGTCGGCGCTGGAGATCGAGGACCTGGTGACGGTCCGCGATGTGACGGCGGTCGCGCAGCGGCTGGAAATGGTCCGCCGGATCGCGACCGAGATCGCCGAGTACGTGGTCGAACTGGGCACGGACGGGCGGCTGCTGTCGCTCCAGTTGGACGAGCTGACGGTCGGCATCGAGCAGGAGCGGGAGCTGGTGATCCGGGATTACGTCCCGGAGCCGACGGCGAAGCGTTCCCGCACGGTGGACGAGGCCCTGGCGGAACTGGACGCGCTGACGCATCCGGAGCTGCTGGAGCTGGCGATCGTGGCGAAGGCGCTGGGCTACACGGGCTCGCCGGAGACCCTGGACTCGGCGGTGTCCCCCCGGGGGTACCGGCTGCTGGCGAAGATTCCGCGGCTGCCGGGGGCGATCATCGAGCGGCTGGTGGAGCACTTCGGGGGTCTGCAGAAGCTGCTGGCGGCGTCGGTGGACGACCTCCAGACGGTCGACGGCGTCGGCGAGGCGCGTGCGCGCAGCGTCCGCGAGGGCCTGTCCCGCCTGGCGGAATCCTCGATCCTGGAGCGGTACGTCTAGCCTGCGCGGCCACTGCCGGGGCTCCGCCCCAGACCCCGCCCGCGCCTCACGCGCCGGCGGGGCTGCTTTTTGCGCGGCATCAGCCCACATCCAGCAGCCTTGCCCGGGGCCCCCAGCGGCAGCCGGGGGAGTCTGGGGCGCGGAGCCCCGCGGGCGGGGCCCCCGGCAGTGCCGCCCCGGCTCAGTCCTGCTTCAGGACGAACGAGGTTCGCGCCACCGGCATGCCGGGGGACTTGACCTCGACCACGTAGGTGTCCGGGGCCGCGGACCCCGCCGGGGGCGTCGCGCACTGGTCCGCCGCGCTGAAGTGCCGGTCCCATTCCAGGGACTGCTTCGTCTCACCCTGCGCCGGGACCCGGTAGAAGACGTTCCCCGCGCCCGACGGGCAGTCCGCCGAGGACCATACGGCCTTGGTGGTCGTCGCCTGAACAATCGTCAGCACCGCCTGCTTGGGCCCGAGATCGACCTTGCAGGTCGTACCGGAGACGTTGCGCGCGAGGAGTTCGAGACGCGGCTTCTCGTTCGCCTCGTACTCGTTCTTCACGCTCCGCACTTCCCACTGGACCGCCCCCGCCGCACACGTCGGCAGCGGCGAGTCCGCCGGGACCTGGGTCGAATCGCCGCCCGAAGCGGCACCTGAGCCGCCCGAGCCGGAGCCCGCGGCGCCGCCCGGTTCGCCGTTCTTGCCCGTGCCCGCCGAGCCGCCGCCGGCGCCGCCGCTGCCGCCCTCGGAGCCGGTGCCCGATTCCGCCCGGCCGCCCGGGGCCTGACTGATCGCCGGGCCACTGCCCGACGGGCCCGGGGTGATCGCGGTGACGGGCTTGGGTCCGCCGCCGCCCTTGCCGTTCGTACTCGACTTCCCCCCGCCGGAACTGACGGTCCATACGGCGAGGAGCGCGAGGAGCGCGGCAACGGACGCCAGCACAGCCCTCCGTCGCCAGTAGATGGAGGAGGGGAGCGGCCCGACCGGATTGCGCAGAGATCCCACGGAGGGAACTTTACGAGAGTTCGCGGCGCGATCCGTGCCCCACATGCCGCGCAGACGGCTTGTTTTGGCGATGATCATCTCGCCGGGGGGCCGCCGGGCGATCAGAACAGGCCAATCACCTCACAGAGTCATTAATCCCCTTTCAGTACTCTCGGTGACCATGGACAGTTCCGGCCTTTATCGCGACATCACCGACTTCGCCCACTCCACACCCGCCTGGGTGCAGTCGGCCGTCGAGGTCTGGACGAAGTACGGGCTGCTGCTCTTCGGCCTGCTCTTCGTGGCCGTCTGGTGGCGTGCGCGCCGCCAGGGCGACCCCCGGGCCGTCGCCCTCGCCGTCCTGGCGCCGGCGGCGACCGCCCTCGCCTACCTCGTCTCCGAGGTCGTGAAGTCCACCGTGTACGAGGAGCGGCCCTGCCGGGCGGTCGCCGGAGCGGCGGCCTCGCTCGTCACGTGCCCGGCCCCCGGGGACTGGTCCTTCCCCAGCAACCACGCCACCATCGCCGCCGCGGCCGCCGTCGCGCTCGCCCTGGCCGTCCGGCGCATGGTGCTGCTGACCGTGCCGCTCGCGCTCCTGATGGCCTTCTCCCGTGTGTTCGTCGGGGTGCACTACCCGCACGACGTCGCGATGGGGCTGCTGCTCGGCGGTTCGCTCGCCGCCCTCGCCGTCCTCGTGCTGACCGGTCCGATCAGTACGCTCACCACCGCCGTGCGGACGAGCGGCGGCCGCGCCGCCGTCTGGTTCACCGGCCCCGGCGCCGCGCGGTAGAGCGGCGCGGCGGGCCCGAAACGTGTCAGGATGCCGTCTGCCATGACTGCACCTGTATCCCACGACTCCGCGCACGCGCTGCACTCCCCCGTCATCGCGTGGTTCGACGAGCACGCCCGCGACCTGCCCTGGCGCCGCCCCGAGGCCGGCCCCTGGGGGGTCATGGTCAGCGAGTTCATGCTCCAGCAGACCCCGGTCAACCGGGTCCTGCCCGTATACGAGCAGTGGCTCGCCCGTTGGCCCCGGCCCGCCGACCTGGCCGCCGAGCCCTCCGGTGAGGCCGTACGGGCCTGGGGGCGGCTCGGCTACCCCCGCCGGGCCCTGCGCCTGCACGGCGCGGCCGTCGCGATAACGGAGCGGCACGGGGGCGACGTACCCCGGGAGCACGCGCACCTGCTCGCCCTGCCCGGGATCGGCGAGTACACCGCGGCCGCGGTGGCCTCCTTCGCGTACGGGCAACGGCACGCCGTGCTCGACACCAACGTCCGGCGGGTCTTCGCGCGCACCGCCACGGGAGTCGAGTACCCGCCGAACGCCACCACCGCGGCCGAGCGGCGCCTGGCCCGGGAGCTGCTGCCCGAGGACGAGGACACCGCGGCCCGCTGGGCCGCGGCCTCCATGGAGCTCGGGGCCCTGGTCTGCACGGCCAAGAGCCCGGACTGCGCCCGCTGCCCGGTGGCCGGGCTGTGCGCGTGGCGGCTCGCGGGGAAGCCTGCGCACGAGGGACCGCCGCGGCGCGGGCAGACGTACGCCGGGACCGACCGGCAGGTCCGCGGCAAGCTCCTCGCGGTGCTGCGGGAGGCGGTGGGCGCGGTTCCGCAAGCGGTGCTCGACACGGTCTGGGACGAACCGGTGCAGCGCGCCCGGGCGCTGGACGGGCTGGTCTCCGACGGGCTCGTGGAACCGCTGGCGCAGGGCATGTACCGGCTTCCGCAGAGCTGATCCACCACGGAGCCGGCACTGATCCACCACGGACCGCGGGCCGCCAAAGCTGACTCTGAGATTCCGTTTGCGCCGGCGAAACCCCAGCTCACGGGCGCTGTTACACAACCTATGGGTGTCCGTGCGCCCACCGAAGGCTGGCCCGCACAGGCCCGTGACAACGCCTCCGTACCTTCGAATCCGTTAGGCAACGGATGAGCGGTTGTCGGTCGGTACGGAGGCGGTCTGAGATGGCGCACACGGCGCACGGCGAGGTACTCGAATTCGAGGAGTACGTACGCACGCGGCAGGACGCGCTGCTGCGCAGCGCCCGGCGCCTGGTCCCGGACCCCACCGACGCGCAGGACCTCCTGCAGACCGCGCTCGTGCGCACCTACGGCCGCTGGGACGGCATCGCCGACAAGTCCCTGGCCGACGCCTACCTGCGCCGGGTCATGATCAACACCCGTACCGAGTGGTGGCGCGCCCGCAAGCTCGAAGAGGTCCCCACCGAGCAGCTCCCGGACGCCTCCGTCGAGGACGGCTCGGACCAGCGCGCCGACCGCGCCCTGCTGATGGACATCCTGAAGGTGCTCGCGCCCAAGCAGCGCAGTGTGGTCGTCCTGCGACACTGGGAGCAGATGAGCACCGAGGAGACGGCCGCGGCGCTCGGCATGTCGGCGGGAACCGTGAAGAGCACCCTGCACCGCGCGCTGGCCCGCCTCCGGCAGGAGCTGGAGAGCCGGGACCTGGACATGCGCGCGCTCGAACGCGGCGACCACACCATCCGGTACGAGGGGCGTGAGCGGTGCGCGGCCTGAATGGCCAAAGCCTGAGCGGCAGAGGTCCGCTGGTACTGACGTCGGCGGGGACGGTCGTCCTCGTCGGCACAGTGCTGTTCGCGGTCGGCTGCTCCACCGGCGGCACCGGCCTGCGCGACGGCGGCCCGGCCCGTACCGAGTCCGTGGCGAAGACCGGCCCGCCGCCCCCCGCCCCGTCGGCCGCCGCCTCCGCCGCCGGCAAGCCGGCGAAGAAGGTCGACCCGGTCGCACTGCTGAAGGCGGACCCCAAGGTGAGCGCCGAGGTCAAGCGGGACCTCAAGCCCTGCACGGGCAAGGAGTACCCGGTCGACGTCAGCTACGGGAAGCTCACCGGCGGCTCGGCCGTGGACATCGTCGTCAACGTGCTGTCCTGCGCCGACGCGCTGGGCCGCGGCTCGTACGTGTACCGGGCGGACGGCGGAACGTACGAGAATGTGTTCTCGGACGAGCAGCCGCCCGTCTACGCGGAGATCGACCGCGGGGCCCTGGTGGTCAACAAGCCGGTCTACGGGAAGAGCGACGCGCTCGCCTACCCGTCGGGCGAGGACGTGATCACGTACCGCTGGAGCGGGGAGATGTTCACCGAGCAGGACCGGGTCCACTCGGACTACAGCAACGTGGTCGACGGCGGTGTGGCGCCCGCCCCGGCCGTCACCAAGTAACGAAGAACCGAGGCGAGGCTTCCGCATGGCCGAGACCCATGTCCTGTTCGTGGAGGACGACGACGTCATCCGTGAGGCCACGACCCTGGCGCTGGAGCGCGACGGGTTCGTGGTCACGGCCATGCCCGACGGGCTGTCCGGTCTGGAGTCCTTCCGCGCCGACCGGCCCGACATCGCACTGCTCGACGTGATGGTGCCCGGCATGGACGGCGTGAGCCTGTGCCGCCGCATCCGCGACGAGTCCACCGTCCCGGTGATCATGCTGTCGGCGCGCGCCGACTCCATCGACGTGGTGCTGGGCCTGGAGGCGGGCGCCGACGACTACGTCACCAAGCCCTTCGACGGCTCGGTGCTCGTCGCCCGCATCCGCGCGGTCCTGCGCCGCTTCGGCCACGCCGGCGGACCGCAGAACGGCGGCTCCGCGGGGGCCGACGAGGACGGCTCCGGGGAGCGCGGCGTGCTGGCCTTCGGTGACCTGGAGGTCGACACCGAGGGCATGGAGGTCCGCAAGGCGGGCGCCGCGGTGGCCCTGACGCCGACCGAGATGCGACTGCTGCTGGAGTTCTCCTCCGCCCCCGGCACCGTGCTCTCGCGCGACCGGCTGCTGGAGCGGGTCTGGGACTACGACTGGGGCGGCGACACCCGCGTGGTGGACGTCCACGTCCAGCGCCTGCGCACCAAGATCGGACAGGACCGGATCGAGACGGTCCGGGGCTTCGGCTACAAGTTGAAGGCCTGAGGCCCCAACGGAATGAAGCGGTTCAATCTCCGCACGAGCATCCGCTGGAAGATCACCCTCGCGATCGCCTCCGTGGGCGCGCTCACGGTGCTCGCGCTGAGTCTGGTGGTGCACAGTGCTGCCCGGGTGTCGATGCTGGAGAGCGCCCGCGAGGTGCAGCTGGACCGGGTGCAGTTCATCTCCCGCAACGCCGAGGCCGGGCGCAAGCCCCCCATGGGCGCCAAGCTCAACGACCCGGAGCTGCCCGCCGAGCTGCGCGAGAAGGCACGCTCCGGGCGGCGCGGCACGTACGTCCAGGACAACCCGAACGGCCTCCCGGAGGTGTGGGCCGCCGTACCGCTCGGCAACGGGCAGGTGCTGTCGCTGCACACGCAGTTCCGGGAGAGCGCCAACATCGTGCGCGACCTGGACCGGGCCCTGGTCGTGGGCTCCTTCGCCGTCGTGATCGGCAGCTCCGCGCTCGGCGTGCTCATCGGCGGGCAGATCTCGCGCCGGCTGCGCAAGGCCGCGGCCGCGGCCCAGCGGGTGGCGCACGGGGGTCCCGGGGTACGGGTGCGGGACGCGGTCGGAGGCGTCGTACGGGACGAGACCGACGACCTCGCGCGGGCCGTGGACGCCATGGCGGACGCGCTCCAGCAGCGGCTGGAGGCCGAGCGGCGGGTGACCGCGGACATCGCGCACGAGCTGCGGACCCCCGTGACGGGCCTGCTCACGGCGGCGGAGCTGCTGCCTCCGGGCCGCCCGACCGAGCTCGTACGGGACCGGGCGCAGGCCATGCGCGTCCTGGTCGAGGACGTACTGGAGGTGGCCCGGCTGGACAGCGCCTCCGAGCGGGCGGAGCTCCAGGACGTGGCGCTGGGCGAGTTCGTGAGCCGCCGGGTGGCGGCGCTGATGCCCGAGGCGACCGTACGGGTCGTGGCGGACGAGATCGTCAGCACCGATCCGCGGCGCCTGGAGCGGATCCTGGGCAACCTCCTCGCGAACGCGGCGCGCTACGGACGGCCGCCGGTGCAGGTGGGCGTCGAGGGCCGGGTCGTGCGCGTACGGGACCACGGTCCGGGCTTCCCCGAGGCGCTGCTGCGGGAGGGGCCCAGCCGCTTCCGCACCGGCACCACGGACCGCGCGGGCGTGGGGCACGGGCTCGGGCTGACGATCGCGGAGGGCCAGGCCCGGGTGCTGGGCGCGCGGCTCACGTTCCGCAACGTGGCGGCCCCGGGCGGCTTCGACCACGAGGGCGCGGCGGCGGGCGCGGTGGCGGTGCTGTGGCTGCCCGAACACGCGCCGACGGCGACGGGCAGCTTCCCGGTCGTCAAGCCTCAGGAGTAGTCGGCCGTCGCTCTTCGCCGCTGATGTCTTAGCATCCGTGCCATGACTGAAGGTACGGATCGCCCCCACAACCCACAGCCGGACCCCGCCACGGGGAACGGCGGATACGGATACCCGCAGGGCCAGATACCCGGCGGCGGCTACGGATATCCGCAGTCGGGGCAGCCGAACCCCTACCCGCCGCAGCCCGGCGCGCCCGGCCAGCCCGGCCAGCCCGGCGCGTTCGGCGAACCGGCGGGCCCGGGATTCGGGGAGCCGGCCGGCTTCGGGCAGCCCACGGGCTTCGGTGACCCGGCGCCGCTCCAGGAGCCGGCCTTCACCCCGGCCCCGCAGCCGGACTGGCAGGCGCTGGCCGACCGCAGCGAGTCGCAGCGCTCGCGCCGCAAGATGCTGACCCTCATCGGCGGCGCCGTCGCCGTGGTCCTCGCCGCGGGCGCGGGCTACCTGGTCTTCACCGGTGGCTCGGACGGCACGCCGCAGGACAACAAGCCGACCATGGCCGCCTCGGGCTCCGCGAGCCCCTCCCAGGGCGGCGAGGACACCTCGGCGACGGTGGCGGGCGAGCCCACCCTGCTGCGCGACCGCGCGAACGCGGGGCCGCCGGTCCAGCTCTCGATGTCCCCGGACGTCGAGCTGGCCAAGATGGGCGAGCGCAACGAGGTCCGCTTCAAGGGCGGCCCGAACTCCTTCGCCCAGGGCGCCGAACCGGCCGTGGACGTCACCAAGAGCTTCACCGTCACCACGCGCATCTACAGCGTCACCGAGAACGGCTCCCGCATGGCGATCAGCCAGGGCGACGGGGACTCGTACTCCTTCGAGATGGGCTTCGAAGTGGTGAACGGCAAGAAGTCCTGGGTGTTCCGGGTCCAGACCGGCGACAAGGGAGCCGCCGCCACCGCGCAGCAGGTGGTCGTGGAGGCTCCGGACGCGCTGAAGAAGTGGACCCAGCTGACCGGCACGTACGACGCCGAGAAGAAGACGATCGCCCTCTACGTGAACGACAAGCCGGCCGGAACGGCCCAGGTCAGCGGCATCTGGGGAGGCCCCGGCCCGGTGCAGCTGGGCCGGGCGCGCCACCACGGGATCTGGAGCGGCTCGTTCGTCGGCTCGCTCGACCGGATCCGGATCTGGAACAAGGCGCTGTCCCCGGAGCAGGTCGCGGTGCTGGACTCCGGCAAGCTCGACAAGCTGGGCAAGCCGGCGCACGCCTGGCTCATCTGACGCCGGGAGCCCCGGACCCTGAGGGGTCCGGGGCTCCGGGAAGCGCTGAGGTGTTGCGGGGGCGCCGCGGGGCGGCGTCGGGTCAGACGGTGACGCCGGCCGTGCGCAGGAAGGCCACCGGGTTCACGGCCGAGCCGTAGTTCGGGGTGGTGCGGATCTCGAAGTGCAGGTGCGGGCCGCTGGAGTTGCCGGTGTTGCCGGACAGGGCGATCCGCTGGCCCTTGGAGACCTTCTGGCCGATCTTGACCTGGATCTTCGAGAGGTGCGCGTACTGCGAGTACGTGTTGTTCGCGTGCTTGATCACGATGGCGTTGCCGTAGGCCGGGCCGTCGCCGCCGCCGTTGGGGCCCGCCTTGACGATCGTGCCCGCGGAGGCGGCGCCGACCGGGGTGCCGGTCGGGACGGCGAAGTCCTGGCCCGAGTGCTTGTGGGACCACATGTTGCCGCCCTTGCCGAAGGTCGCGGAGAGCGTGTAGCGGTCGACGGGCTTCTTCCAGGCGACCGCGGCCTGCTTCGCTGCGGCGACGGCCTTGGCCTTGGCCTGGGCTTTGGCCTTGGTCTTGGCCTGAGCCTGGGCCTTGGCCTGAGCCTTGGCCTGGGCCTTGGCCTGAGCCTTGGCCTGGGCCTTGGCCTGGGCGGCCACCAGCTCGGCGGTCCCGGTCAGGCCGGTCTGGGTCTCGTCGGCGAACGCGGCGGTCGTCCCGGCCCCGAGCGCCAGGGCCGCACCGAGGGCGGTGGCGCCGAGGGCGATGCGGATACGACGGGTGCTGACGCGGTTCGCGGACATGAAGGAGACCTCCGGGGCCGGGGACAAGGACGAGTTGGCCCGTTCGGGCAACAAGCGACCCGGCACACCGATGGGGGGTGCCGGGCTTTGCTCATCCTTGGTAACCCGCGGCCCCCGTCTTCCCCAAACCCCGCTCTTACTACCGGGACTCGTAGGTGCACAGGGGGCTCTCAGTCCTGTTGACCCCGTGCTTCCCGGGACTGGGGTAGGGCAAAGCGGACCTTTGGATCTACGAAAGTTCCTAGTAGGTCCGATTTGCCCTGTGCGGCTTGTCACCGCCGCAGGGCCTCCGCCGGCGAGGCCCGCCCCATGACGAAGGGGCGGCCCGGAACCTCGTGGGTTCCGGGCCGCCCCTTGGCGTCGCTACCGCTTACGCACCCTTGGAGAGGTCCGGGCCGGAGCCCGTGGCCTCGATCGGGGGCAGGTCCGGCAGGGTGGACTTGTCCTCGCCGCGGAAGGTGAACTTGGCGTCGTCGCCCTCGCCCTCCTTGCCGACGACCACGATCTGACCGGGACGCAGCTCGCCGAAGAGGATCTTCTCCGAGAGCAGGTCCTCGATCTCGCGCTGGATGGTCCGGCGCAGCGGGCGGGCGCCCATGATCGGGTCGTAGCCGCGCTTGGCGAGCAGGAGCTTCGCGTCGCCGCTCAGCTCGATGCCCATGTCGCGGTCCTTCAGGCGCTCGTCGACCTTGGCGATCATGAGGTCGACGATCTGAATGATGTCTTCCTCGGTGAGCTGGTGGAAGACGACCGTGTCATCGACACGGTTGAGGAACTCGGGCCGGAAGTGCTGCTTGAGCTCTTCGTTGACCTTCGCCTTCATCCGGTCGTATCCGGTCTTGGTGTCACCCTGGGCCGCGAAGCCGAGGTTGAAGCCCTTCGAGATGTCCCGCGTACCCAGGTTGGTCGTCATGATGATGACCGTGTTCTTGAAGTCCACGACCCGGCCCTGGGAGTCGGTCAGACGACCGTCTTCCAGGATCTGGAGAAGGGAATTGAAGATATCCGGGTGCGCCTTCTCGACCTCGTCGAAGAGGACGACGGAGAACGGCTTCCGGCGGACCTTCTCGGTCAGCTGGCCGCCCTCTTCGTAGCCCACGTAGCCGGGGGGCGAACCGAAGAGACGGGAAACCGTGTGCTTCTCGCTGAACTCCGACATGTCGAGGGAGATCAGCGCGTCCTCGTCGCCGAAGAGGAATTCGGCGAGCGTCTTGGAGAGCTCGGTCTTACCGACACCGGACGGGCCGGCGAAGATGAACGAGCCACCCGGGCGCTTCGGGTCCTTCAGACCCGCACGGGTACGGCGGATCGCCTGGGAGAGCGCCTTGATGGCGTCCTTCTGGCCGATGACCCGACGGTGGAGCTCGTCCTCCATGCGGAGCAGTCGCGAGGACTCCTCCTCGGTGAGCTTGAAGACCGGAATGCCCGTCGCGGTCGCGAGGACCTCGGCGATCAGCTCCTCGTCCACCTCGGCGACGACGTCCATGTCGCCGGACTTCCATTCCTTCTCGCGCTTGGCCTTCCCAGCCAGCAGCTGCTTCTCCGTGTCACGGAGAGAGGCCGCCTTCTCGAAGTCCTGGGAGTCGATCGCCGACTCCTTGTCGCGGCGCACGTTCGCGATCTTCTCGTCGAACTCGCGCAGGTCCGGCGGCGCGGTCATCCGGCGGATGCGCATCCGGGAGCCGGCCTCGTCGATCAGGTCGATCGCCTTGTCCGGGAGGAAGCGGTCCGAGATGTACCGGTCGGCCAGCGTGGCGGCGGCGACGAGGGCCGAGTCCGTGATGGAGACACGGTGGTGGGCCTCGTAGCGGTCGCGCAGCCCCTTGAGGATCTCGATCGTGTGGGGGAGGGAAGGCTCCGCCACCTGGATCGGCTGGAAGCGGCGCTCCAGCGCCGCGTCCTTCTCGAGGTGCTTGCGGTACTCGTCAAGCGTCGTGGCACCGATGGTCTGGAGCTCACCACGGGCCAGCATGGGCTTGAGGATGCTGGCGGCGTCGATCGCGCCCTCGGCGGCGCCCGCACCCACGAGGGTGTGGAGCTCGTCGATGAACAGGATGATGTCGCCGCGGGTGCGGATCTCCTTGAGCACCTTCTTGAGGCGCTCTTCGAAGTCACCGCGGTAACGGGAGCCGGCGACCAGGGCGCCGAGGTCAAGCGTGTAGAGGTGCTTGTCCTTGAGCGTCTCGGGAACCTCGCCCTTGACGATCGCCTGGGCCAGGCCCTCCACGACGGCGGTCTTGCCGACGCCGGGCTCGCCGATGAGGACCGGGTTGTTCTTCGTACGGCGGGACAGCACCTGCATGACCCGCTCGATCTCCTTCTCGCGCCCGATGACCGGGTCGAGCTTGGATTCGCGAGCGGCCTGGGTGAGGTTGCGGCCGAACTGGTCCAGGACGAGCGAGGTCGAGGGGGTGCCCTCGGCCGGGCCGCCGGCAGTGGCCGACTCCTTGCCGCCTCCGGAGTAGCCGGAGAGCAGCTGGATGACCTGCTGCCTGACTCGGTTGAGATCGGCGCCCAGCTTCACGAGGACCTGGGCGGCGACGCCCTCGCCCTCGCGGATCAGGCCGAGCAGGATGTGCTCGGTGCCGATGTAGTTGTGGCCGAGCTGGAGGGCCTCTCGGAGCGAAAGCTCCAGGACCTTCTTCGCCCGCGGGGTGAAGGGGATGTGGCCGGACGGGGCCTGCTGCCCCTGACCGATGATCTCCTCAACCTGCTGGCGAACAGCCTCGAGCGAAATCCCGAGGCTCTCCAGGGCCTTAGCGGCGACACCCTCACCCTCGTGGATCAAGCCCAGGAGGATGTGCTCGGTGCCGATGTAGTTGTGGTTGAGCATCCGGGCTTCTTCCTGAGCCAGGACGACAACCCGCCGCGCGCGGTCGGTGAACCTCTCGAACATCGTTTATCGCTCCTCAGAGCGGTCGGGCAGTTCGGGGTCGGTCCCCGCCCTGTCCTTCCGCATGCTAGTCCCGCGGGGCGGGACAGCTCATTCCAACTGCCGACATCGCTCCGCGGCTCACCCCCGCTTCAGCGGGGAAAACCGGCTTGAAGTGCCGACAACTGCTCCAACCCGATGGTGCGAGACGATGTTCCCGCAGGCCAGGCAGATACCCGTCACACGTGTACGCCGATGGCGAACGGAAGCCGGTCAAATCAGCGTGTCGCCCCGATCCACTAGGAATGTCTTACCCGTAAGGACTGACACTCCATGCCGGTGGCACCGGTTCCCTCCGCTACGGGCGAACACGTTCGCGTCCCGAATCCGGGGCTCCACCCCGACGGACGTTTACGTTCCGCATTGATACGGGTGCGGTGCGTCACATCGCGGCGTAACCCCGGAGCGTTTCGGGAGTTGCTCCGGTCATGGCTCTCACCGTCCCGCTGCCCCGCGTCCCGGCGGAGGAAAGCGCCCCCCGGGCGTCCTGGTACGAACGCGTGCTCGGCTGGGCGGTCGCGGGAGGCCCGCCCGTGCAGCTCGTCACGGGGGTGCGGTTCGACGTGCTGGAGCTGCCGGCCGATGCGGGGACCGCGGTGCTGCGCAGGCGCGTCGCCACCGGTCCGGTGGCGGTCATGGGGCGCAGGATGCGTTTCCTGGTGGCCCCGGGCGGCGCGGAGGAGCTGGCGGGCCTGCTCGACTGGCTCGAATGGGGCGGGGTGGCCCTGGATCTCACCGCCCTGGGTGCGGGCGGCCGGATCACCGCTCCGGTACCCCCGGGGCACCCGGCGGGACCGGACGCGGAGGGGATTCCCCGGGGGGCCGCCGTGTGGCTGCGACCCCCCGAGCCGGGGTGCGAGGCATCACTGCCCGCCCTGCCCGGTACGGGGCAGGGCGTCGGACCCGTCACGGGGGACGGGGCCGATCTCGTACGCCTCGTCGCCGCGGCGGCGACGGAATGCCACCGCGCCCGCCTGCGGCGGCGTACGCCTCAGCCCTTGGCGTTCTCGTAGGCCTCGCGGATCTCCGCGGGGACACGACCGCGGTCGTTGACGCTCAGCCCCTGGGACTTCGCCCACGCGCGGATCTCCGCGGTGTCCGGGTTGCCGGACGCAGCGGCGGCGCGGCCACCCTTGGCACGCCCGGCCGCGGCACGGCCACCGGTGCGGCGACCGCCCTTGGTGTACGGGTCGAGCAGCCCGCGGAGCTTTTCAGCGTTGGCGGTGGTGAGGTCGATCTCGTAGGTCTTGCCATCCAGAGCGAACGTCACGGTCTCGTCCGCCTCGCCACCGTCGAGGTCGTCGACAAGAAGGACCTGAACCTTCTGTGCCACCGGATTTCCTTTCATCGAAAATGCAGTACGCGGAAAGGAAACCGCTTTTGCCTGGAAAACACAAACCCCCCTGGGAAGGTTCGAGACCGCAACGGGGCGGGAAACGTGCGCGATTCGGACATAGGCCACAGGTGTGCGGACCGCGGGAAAAGCCGCCTTGATCGTTCACAGGTGCAGAAGCATCCGACTGTTGCCCAAGGTGTTCGGCTTCACTCGTTCGAGACCGAGGAACTCGGCAACGCCCTCGTCATAGGAACGCAGGAGCTCCATGTAGACATCGGTCTCGACCGGCGTCTCCCCGATCTCGACGAAGCCGTGCTTCGCGAAGAAGTCCACTTCGAAGGTCAGGCAGAAAACCCTGCTCACCCCGAGCCGGCGGGCGGTGTGCAACAACTTGTCCAGCACCAGATGCCCGACTCCCCCGCCCTTCAACTCGCGGTCGACGGCGAGAGTGCGTACTTCGGCGAGGTCTTCCCACATGACGTGGAGAGCGCCGCAGCCCACCACTTGGCCGTCACCGACGCGTTCCGCGACCCAGAACTCCTGGATGTCCTCGTAAAGGACGACCGGGGCTTTGTCGAGCAGGATCCTCTGCTGCACGTACTGGTCGAGCAGGCGGCGCAGCGCGGGAACATCACCGGTGCGCGCGCGGCGGATCGTCACGGTTTTTGCATCTGCAGCGGAAAACTCTCCCATGCCCCGGACGCTATCGCCCCGGTTCGGGCCGCTGCTCGGCGGCGTCCCCCGCGGGTTCGGCGGGTTCGGCGGGTTCAGCGGGCTCTTGCGCCCCTTCGGCGGGCTGGACGATCCGTACGGCGTCGCGCAGGGCCTCTCGCTGCTCGGCGGACATCATGCCGAAGAAGGCCACGAGGGCGGCCGCGGGGTTGTCGCTCGTCGACCACGCTTCGTTCATCAGTGCGGCCGAGTAGGCGGCACGGGTCGAGACCGCCGTATATCGATAGGCGCGGCCTTCCGCTTCCCGGCGGACCCAGCCCTTCTGATGAAGATTGTCCATAACGGTCATGACCGTCGTGTACGCGATGGACCGTTCCTGCTGGAGGTCTTCCAGCACTTCCCGAACAGTGACCGGGCGGTTCCACTGCCACACCCGCGTCATGACGGCGTCTTCGAGTTCTCCCAAGGGGCGAGGCACAACAGCACGATAGTGCGGGATGTAGGGAATTGCCCGACTATTCGGCCGGCAACGCGCAACAAAAATCGGGCGTACGGCCCGGAAGTGCCGTACACCCGTCCTTGCGTTTGCGGGGCCGCCGCCCCGGCTACTCCTGCGGCTTCGCCTGCTGGGCGCCCTCGGCGCGAGCGAGCACGGCATCGACCGCCGCGTCTTCCTTCGCCTTGTTGGCACCGCCCTGGCTCTTCACGATCGTCACGACGAGGGCGATGAAGAACACGGCCATCACGAACGGGGGCACGAGCGCGGAAACGTAGTCCATGGCCCCAGCCTAGCTAGTGCCCTGACCGGAAAGGTCCACCGCCTCACGACGCCCGGCACGGCACCTCGCCGCGTTGTCGGACCACGCAAGTACGTCCAGTACGAGCCGTGGCCCTCCGCCTTGCGATGCACCGCACCGGACGCCGCGAACCGGCAAACCTTTCCGGCCAGAGCACTAGCCGACGGCGCGGCCGGCCGTCGGGGGCGGGGTGGGCTTGCGGCGTGGCGGGAACACCTCGCCGGGCGTCGGAATGGGCCGCTCCTTGGGCTGCCCGGGCTCCTGCGGCCGCTCGGGCTGCGGTTTGCGCGGGGCGGTGCGCGGCTCGTCCTCCTTGCCGCCGGCCAGGGCCAGCAGCCGGGTGCGGGGCGCGGGGGTCGTGGAGAGCCTGCGGCGTACGGAGCGCTCCGCGACGCCCTGCGCCCGGTCCAGCAGCGCGGCCGCCACCGGGTTGGCGCGCAGCGCGCGCAGGGCGGCGAGGTCGTCGGGCACGGGCTCGTACCCGGCGGCCAGCGCGTCCTGCAGCAGCTCCAGGAAGCCGGAGAGGCTGCCGGGCAACGCCGCCCGGTAGCGGGCCAGGTCGGCGAGGAGGAACTCTCTGAGCCGCCCCGCCTCCTCGACCGCGTCGTCCACCGACCGTGCGAGGCACAGGCAGTCCTGGACCTCCGCGGTCGTCAGGGGGGCCGTGGAGGACTGGAGGGCGTGGGCGAGCGAACGCCTGAGCACGAGCAGCTCAGCTGCGCTGAACGCCATGCCGCCGCGGGATCCGTAAGGCGTGGGCATGGGCCGAAGATACGCGCTAATCGGACAAAATCCCCTGAGGGTGGCGTTGGCGCGGCGTGGCGGGGGCGGCGGCAGCTGCGGGGGCTGCGGCGGGCGGGTCAGCCCGACTGCTTGACGGCGCGGAGGAAGTCCGTCCAGGCGGCCTGGGTCGTGGCGAGCACGAGGTGCGCGGGGTCGGCGCGGTCGGCGACCCGTACGAGGGCGCCGGGGGCGGCGGCGACGTACACGCAGGTGTCCCCCTCGCCGCAGAACGACGACTTCTGCCAGACGGGCTGAGTGGTCATTTGTGTCTCCTCCGACAACGGCGCCGGTAATTCCCGTGGGGGGACGGTAACCCCACGGCGGGTTCCAGCCGGGGTGTTTCCGGCTAATTCGGTGGGTCGCACCGAGGCGGCGCCCCTTTTTTCCGTCGCGCCCCCGGGCGCCCCCGGGCTCCGCCCGGCCCCGATGGGGCTCCGCCCCGGACCCCGCGCCTCAAACGCCGGCGGGGCTGTTTGTCAGACGGGTCAGGAAGGCCTCGGCGGCGGCCCTGGTGGACTCCGGGGTCCAGGTGAGGCCCGGGGAGGTGACCTCGACCTCCGTCATCGAAACCCCCGGCGGGCCGTCGGCGGACCACCGGCGGAAGAGGACCGTGCCCGTCTCCTCCGCCAGGCGCAGGCCCGCGTCCGTGAGGCGGTCGGCCTCGTACGGGAGCCACACCTGGAACTGGTGCGTGTGCGGCGCCTCCGGGTGGACGCGGAACCATGGCACCCCGGCCGCCGCGAACGCCTCCCGCAGGGCCTGCGCGACGACCCGCGCCTGCGCCACGTACGACGGGAGCCGCGGCAGCTCCGCCTCCAGCCCTGCCAGCGCCGACAGCGCCGCGGGGAACTGGCGGAAGATCTGGCCGCCGTACCTGTGCCGCCAGACCCTCGCCTCCGCGACCAGCGACTCGGACCCGGCGAGCGCGGCCCCGCTCAGCCCGCCCAGGGACTTGTAGAACGAGACGTAGACCGAGTCGGCCAGCGCCGCGACCTCCGCCAGGGAGCGGCCGAAGTGCACCGTCGACTCCCACAGCCGGGCCCCGTCGAAGTGGACGATCGCGTCGCGCTCCCGCGCGGCGGCCACGAGCTCCTCCAGCTCCTCCCAGGCGGGCAGCAGGAAACCGGCGTCCCGCAGCGGAAGCTCCAGCATCAGCGTGCCGAAGGGCTCGGGCAGCTCCCGGACCTCCTGCGGCGTCGGCTGGCGCGGCTCGGTCGTCGGGTGGACGGTCCGCAGCCCCGAGACGACCGACAGCGCACCCGCCTCCCACCGCTCCGGATGGCTCATCGGGTGCAGCGCGACCACCGGGTTGCCGGTCCGGCCCGCCCAGCAGCGCAGCGCGACCTGCTGGGCCATCGTCCCCGTCGGGAAGAACGCCGCGTCCTGCGTCCCCAGCAGCTCCGCGACCCGCCGCTCCAGGCGGGTGACGACCCCGTCGCCGTACAGGTCGGCCGGCTCGTCCGGATCCGGCGCCGTCAGCCCGGCGAGCAGTTCGCCGACCGTGGCCTCGCGCAGGCTGCCCGAAAGCCTCCGCTCGGCCGCCCTCCCCGCCGCCACCAGCCGCTTCGCGCGCAGCTCTTCCAGATCCGTGTCGTCATCCGTGTCGTCCGTCATGCCTGCGATCATCGCCGACCGGGCGGGACACCCAGGAGCTAGCATGGCGACGTATCGTCCGGTACCCCCCGCGGACTGGAACGGAAGGCCCACCCCGCGTGAACTCATCACAGCAGCCGCGCCCTGCCCGGCTCACCGTCGGCGTCGTCGGGGCCGGGCGGGTCGGCCCCGCGCTGGCCCGCGCCCTGCAGCAGACCGGGCACCGGCCCGTCGCCGTGTCCGGTGTCTCCGACGCGTCCCGGCGGCGCGCCGCCCGGATGCTGCCGGACGTGCCGGTCGTGACGCCCGCGCAGGTCCTGGAGTACGCCGACCTCGTGCTGCTCACCGTCCCCGACGACGCACTGCCCTCGCTGGTCGAGGGCCTCGCCGAGACGGGCGCCGTGCGCCCCGGGCAGCTCATCGTCCACACTTCCGGGCGCTACGGCACCGCCGTGCTTGACCCCGCGCGCCGCGCGGGCGCCCTGCCGCTGGCCCTGCACCCGGCGATGACCTTCACCGGTACCGAGGTGGACGTCCAGCGCCTGGCCGGCTGCTCCTTCGGCGTGACCGCCCCCGACGAGCTGCGGCTCGCCGCCGAGGCGCTGGTCATCGAGATGGGCGGGGAGCCCGAGTGGATCGCGGAGGTCAACCGTCCGCTCTACCACGCGGCCCTCGCCCTCGGTGCGAACCACCTGGTCACCCTGGTCGCACAGGCCATGGAGCTGCTGGCCAAGGCGGGCGTGGAACACCCCGACCGGATGCTCGGCCCGCTCCTCGGCGCGGCCCTCGACAACGCCCTGCGCTCGGGCGACGCCGCCCTGACCGGCCCGGTGGCCCGCGGCGACGCCGGTACGGTCGCCGCCCACATCTCGGAGCTGCGCAAGCACGCCCCGGCCACGGTCCCCGGGTACCTGGCGATGGCCCGCACCACGGCCGACCGGGCCCTGGCGCACGGGCTGCTCAAGCCGGAACTCGCCGAGGACCTGCTCGGTGTCCTCGCCGACCCGGACCCCGACCCGGACACGGACACAGACCCGGATCTGGACGGGGGGACCCGGTGACCGACCTGCTGCTGCACACCGCCGAGGAGCTGCACCGGCTCCCGCGCACCGGCCGCCGGGCCGTGGTCATGACCATGGGCGCCCTGCACGACGGCCACGCCACCCTGATCCGCACGGCGCGCGACCAGGCCGGGCCCGAGGGGCAGGTCGTCGTCACCGTCTTCGTCAACCCCCTGCAGTTCGGGGCGAACGAGGACCTCGACCGCTACCCCCGCACCCTCGACGCCGACCTCGCGATCGCCCGGGAGGCGGGCGCCGACGCCGTGTTCGCCCCGGCCGTCGACGAGGTCTACCCCGGCGGCGACCCCCAGGTGCGGATCAGCGCCGGCCCGATGGGCGAGCGCCTCGAAGGCGCCACCCGCCCCGGCCACTTCGACGGCATGCTGACCGTCGTCGCGAAGCTGCTCCACCTCACCCGCCCCGACCTGGCCCTCTTCGGCCAGAAGGACGCCCAGCAACTGGCGCTGATCCGGCGGATGGTGACCGACCTGAACTTCCCCGTCGAGGTGGTCGGCGTCACGACCGTCCGCGAGGAGGACGGGCTCGCGCTGTCCTCGCGCAACCGCTACCTCTCGCAGCTGGAGCGCCGCACGGCCCTGGCGCTCTCGCGGGCCCTGTTCGCCGGCCGCGACCGGCTGGCCGCGCAGGCCGCGCTGCAGGCGCGCGCCGAGGCGGCCCCGGCCAGCGACGAGCGGGCCACCGCGCTGGCCAGGCTCGGCGAGATCCGGGCCTCCGCCGACGCGCACGCCGTCTCGGCGGCGGGCGCCGGCCTGCCGGAGGCCGTACGGGCCGCCGCGCGGCACGTCCTGGACGACGCGGGCCGCTACGACCCGCCGCTCGTACTGGACTACCTCGCCCTGGTGGACCCGCAGGACTTCACCGACGCCGGGCCCGGTTTCACCGGCCGGGCGGTGCTGGCCGTCGCCGCGAAGGTGGGCACGACCCGGCTGATCGACAACATCCCATTGGAGTTCGGAGCGCACTCGTGAGCACCCCAGGCAGAGGCCCCGCCCCCGGAAGCACCGGCATACGGCTGCACGCCCCCGCCCCCGGCTGGTCCCTCGACGCCGATGTCATCGTCGTCGGCTCCGGCGTCGCCGGCCTGACCGCGGCCCTGCGCTGCGCCGCCGCGGGACGCCGCACGGTCGTGGTCACCAAGGCCCGGCTCGACGACGGCTCGACCCGCTGGGCCCAGGGCGGCATCGCCGCGGCCCTCGGCGACGGCGACACACCCGAGCAGCACCTGGACGACACCCTGGTGGCGGGCGCGGGCCTGTGCGACGAGACGGCCGTGCGGCTCCTGGTCACCGAGGGTCCCGACGCGGTGCGCCGGCTGATGGCGGCCGGCGCGGTCTTCGACACCTCCGCCGAGACCGGCGAGATAGAGCTGACCCGCGAGGGCGGCCACCACCGCCGCCGGATCGCGCACGCGGGCGGCGACGCCACCGGCGCCGAGATCTCCCGGGCCCTGGTCGAAGCCGTGCAGGCGGCGGGCATCGAGACGGTCGAGAACGCGCTCGTACTGGACCTGCTCCAGGACGCGCGCGGCCGTACCGCGGGCGTCACCCTGCACGTCATGGGCGAGGGCCAGCACGACGGCGTCGGCGCCGTCCACGCGCCCGCCGTGATCCTGGCGACCGGCGGCATGGGCCAGGTCTTCTCCGCCACCACCAACCCGTCGGTGTCCACCGGCGACGGCGTGGCGCTGGCGCTGCGCGCCGGGGCCGAGGTCTCCGACCTGGAGTTCGTGCAGTTCCACCCGACGGTGCTGTTCCTGGGCGCGGACGCCGAGGGGCAGCAGCCCCTGGTGTCGGAAGCCGTCCGGGGCGAAGGCGCGTACCTCGTCGACGCGGACGGCGTCCGCTTCATGGTCGGCCAGCACGAGCTCGCCGAGCTGGCCCCGCGCGACATCGTGGCCAAGGGCATCATGCGCCGCATGCAGGAACAGGGCGCGCAGCACATGTACCTGGACGCCCGCCACTTCGGCGCCGAGATGTGGGAGCAGCGTTTCCCCACCATCCTCGCCGCGTGCCGCTCGCACGGCATCGACCCGGTGACCGAGCCCATCCCGGTCGCGCCCGCCGCGCACTACGCGTCCGGCGGCGTACGGACCGACCTGCACGGCCGCACCACCGTCCCCGGCCTGTACGCGTGCGGCGAGGTCGCCTGCACCGGCGTGCACGGCGCGAACCGGCTCGCCTCCAACTCGCTGCTGGAGGGCCTGGTCTTCGCCGAGCGCATCGCCGACGACATCGTGGCGCACGCCCCCGCCGGCAGCGGCCCCGGCATCCCGGTCCCGGCGACCGGCCCGCTCCAGCCCGCCGAGGCGCGGTACGAGATCCAGCGCATCATGACCGGCGGCGCGGGCGTGCTCCGCTCCGCCGAGTCGCTGCGCACGGCCGCCGAGGCGCTGGAGGCCCTGTACGCCACCGCGCTGAACAACCTCGAGGCGCACGGCAAGACCGCCGAACCCGGGGTCGACACCTGGGAGGCCACGAACCTGCTGTGCGTGGCCCGGGTGCTGGTCGCCGCCGCCCAGCGGCGCGCGGAGACCCGCGGCTGCCACTGGCGCGAGGACCACCCCGACCGCGACGACGCCGCGTGGCGCCGCCACCTCGTCGTACGGCTGTCCGCCACCGAGAGGCGGGCGCTGGTCGTCATCCCCACCGACTCCGCGGACTTCCCTTCCGTACTCCACCCCCTCAGTCCCCACAGCCAGGAGCAGTGACCGTGAGCACCCCCGAACTCCCCCTGATCGACCAGAACGACGGCGGCTGCGGCGACGACTGCGCCTGCGGCGACGGCGAGGAGACCGGGCTCGACCCGGCGCTGGCCCAGCTGCTCGAGGACGCCGGCCTGGACCCCATCGAGGTCGAGGACATCGCCCACATGGCGATGTCCGAGGACCTGGACGGCGGGGTGGACGTGACCACCGTCGCCACCGTCCCCGAGGACGCCGTCGCGACGGCCGACTTCACCGCGCGCGAGGCGGGCACGGTCGCCGGCCTGCGCGTCGCCGAAGCGGTCCTCTCGATCGTGTGCACCGACGCGTTCGAGGTCGAGCGGCACGCCGAGGACGGGGACCGCGTCGAGGCCGGCCAGGTGCTGCTGTCGGTCACGGCCCGCACCCGCGCCCTGCTCACCGGCGAGCGCAGCGCGCTGAACCTGCTGTGCCTGATGTCGGGCATCGCGACGGCGACCCGCAAGTGGGCCGACGAGCTGGAGGGCACCAAGGCCAAGGTCCGCGACACCCGCAAGACCACCCCCGGCCTGCGCTGCCTGGAGAAGTACGCGGTGCGCTGCGGCGGCGGCGTCAACCACCGGATGTCGCTGTCGGACGCGGCGCTGGTGAAGGACAACCACGTGATCGCGGCGGGCGGTGTCGCGGAGGCGTTCAAGGCCGTGCGCGAGCAGTTCCCCGACCTGCCCGTCGAGGTCGAGGTCGACACCCTCCAGCAGGTGCGGGAGGCCCTGACGGCCGGCGCGGACCTGATCCTGCTCGACAACTTCACCCCGATGGAGACCGAGGAGGCCGTGGCGCTGGTCCACGGCCGCGCGGTGCTGGAGTCCTCGGGCCGCCTGACCGTGGCGAACGCCCGCGCGTACGCCGAGACGGGCGTCGACTACCTCGCGGTCGGCGGCCTGACCCACTCCTCCCCGATCCTGGACATCGGCCTCGATCTGCGCGAGGCGGTGTAAGCCGTGCTCCTCACCATCGACGTGGGCAACACCCACACGGTCCTGGGCCTGTTCGACGGTGACGAGATCGTCGAGCACTGGCGCATCTCGACCGACCCGCGTCGCACGGCCGACGAGATGGCCGTGCTGATGCAGGGCCTGATGGGCATGCACCCGATGCTCGGCAGCGAGCTGGGCGACGGCATCCACGGCATCGCGATCTGCTCGACGGTGCCCTCGGTGCTGCACGAGCTGCGCGAGGTCACCCGCCGGTACTACGGGGACGTGCCGGCGGTCTTGGTGGAGCCGGGGATCAAGACGGGCGTCCCGATCCTGATGGACAACCCGAAGGAGGTCGGCGCGGACCGCATCATCAACGCGGTCGCGGCCGTCGACCTCTACGGCGGCCCGGCGATCGTCGTCGACTTCGGTACGGCGACCACCTTCGACGCGGTGTCCGCGAAGGGCGAGTACGTGGGCGGGGTGATCTCCCCCGGCATCGAGATCTCCATGGAGGCGCTCGGCGTACGGGGCGCCCAGCTCCGCAAGATCGAGCTGGCCCGCCCGCGCAACGTGATCGGCAAGTCCACGGTCGAGGCGATGCAGTCGGGCGTGGTCTACGGCTTCGCGGGCCAGGTCGACGGGATCGTCACCCGCATGGCCAAGGAGCTCGCGGGCCCGGGCGGCGACCCGGACGACGTCCGCGTCATCGCCACCGGCGGCCTGGCCCCGATCGTCCTCGGCGAAGCCTCGGTGATCGACGACCACGAGCCCTGGCTGACCCTGATCGGCCTGCGTCTGGTCTACGAGCGCAACGCGCCGAACTTCGAGTAGCCCGCCCCCGGCCGCCCCGCGGCGCCGCGGCCCCACCGCCCCCGGGCAGGACCTAGCAGGGGTGGTGCGGGCGGCCCAGCAGGCGCTGGAAGGCCGAGCGCCAGGGGTGGCGGGCCGGGCGGCCGTCCAGGACGGCGTGGAACTGCTCGTACGAGCGGGCCGCGCGCAGGACGGCCACGTCGTCGCGACCCGGTGGCGGGGGCATCGGGGCACCCTGCTGGGACGCCCGGTACGTGTCGATGAGGTACTGCTCGATCGCGGTCATGTATCCACCCTGAACCCGCCCGGCGCGGGGCGCGCGACGATTGACGCTCCGCGTCAAACGACGTCCGTTGGGCCGTCCGGCCGGGCCCGCGCCGCCACCGGTCGCGGCCCGCGACAGAATGGTGCGATGAGCGTCACCATCGACATCGCCGGGCTCCCCGTCGAGCGGATCGCCTTCGCGCCTTCCCCGCTCGCGGAGCTCTGCATGGCCCTGCACGCGCTCTCGCAGCCCGCGCACCACCCCGGGCTCGCCTCCTGGACCACCGCGACCACCGCCGGGCTCGACCCCTGCCTCGCGGACCGGCTGCTGGAGGCCGATTTCATGTGGCGGGGCTCCTTCGCCGACATCTTCATGCCCTTCGCGGGGCTCCCCGGCGGCACCGGCCTGCCCGCCGCGACCCTGGCCGAGGAGCTCGACGTACTCGACCGGCTGGACGACGACCGGTTCGTGATGGCCGCCCTGGAGCACTGCTGGCTCGCGCTGTACAACGAGGGCGGCGGGCCCTCCCCGCTGCACGACCCGCGCGCACGCGCCAAGGCGCTGGAGACGGCCGCCGCCCGCGGGCCGCGGCAACTGGAGTTCTCCGTCCGGCTGCTGGACGACCCCGCCGGCGTCCGGGTGTGGCTGCGGCGGCTGCTGGAGGACTGCGACGAGGCGTTCTTCGCGCGGACGTGGCAGCGCGTCGAGCCCCGCCAGAGCGCCGACGCCCGCCACAAGACCGAGGTGCTGCGCCACAAGGGCCTGGCGACCGCGCTCAAGGAGGTCTCGGCGGCGCTGAGCGTCGACGAGAAGCACACCACGATCACCGCCGACAAGATGGTCAACGGCAATGCGACCGCCACCGATCCGCGAATAGGCGACGGCCTGGTCTTCGTGCCGACCAACTTCGGCTGGCCGCACCTGCTGGTGCTGCACGCGCCCGGCTGGCGCCCGGTGGTCCACTATCCGCTCGACTCCCCCGAACTGGCCCCCGCGCCGGGCTCGGTGGAGCTGCTCCAGCGGCGGATGGAGGCCCTGGCCCACCCGATGCGGATGATGCTGTGCCGGAGCCTGGCGCGCGCCCCGTACACGACCGGCGAGCTGGCCGCCGTGTACGGGATCACCGCACCGGAGGTCTCCCGTCACCTGGCGGTTCTGAAGAAGGCCGGGCTGCTGCACACGCGCCGTCAGGGACGGTACGCCCAGCACCAGTTGGACCTGTCCGTGGTGGCCCGGATCGGGTCGGACTTCATCGAGGGCATCCTGCGCTAGCGCTGTGGCCGGATTCCGACGGCGCAGATGCTCCGATATAAGGAATTCATAAACCGGAATCGGCGAAAACTCTGGCCAGGGCGGCCACTTGCTGTCTAACGTGCGTCCACCGCTCCCCCCGCGTCACACGTACTGCTCACGCCTGTCCGTGCACTTTCGTGGAAGGACCTTCATGCCCTCACGTCGTATAGCCGCAGCAACGGCCGCCCTGGCTGCCGCGGCCCTCGTTTCCCCGCTGCTGCTCGCCGGACCGGCCGGAGCCACCGGCTCTCCGCAGAGCGACGCGGCCCGGGGGGACGCCCTGGCCAAGAAGCTGGTCAAGGAGGCGACCGGCAAGGGCGCCAACAACCACCTGAAGGTCCTGCAGGCCATCGCCGACTACAACAAGGGCACCCGCGTGGCCGGCTCCAAGGGCCACGTGCAGTCCGCGCAGTACGTCGAGGCCGTGATGCGCGCCGCGGGTTACAAGGTCACGAAGAACGAGTTCGACTTCGTGTACGTCGAGACGGTCGCCGAGACGCTCACGGTGAACGGGGCCGCCGGCCGCGACGTCCCGATCAAGCTGATGACGTACACCGCGAGCGGCCCGGCGGACGGTGTGAGGGCGCGGATCGCCGTCGCCCCCGTCGACGCGGACAACACGAACGGCTGCGAGCCCGGCGACTTCGCCGGGGGCGCCTTCACCGGCCGGATCGCCCTGATCAAGCGCGGCGGCTGCACCTTCGCGGCCAAGCAGGCCAACGCGGCGGCGGCGGGCGCGGTCGGTGCGGTCATTTACAACAACACCGCGGGCGCCCTGAACGGCACCCTGGGCGAGCCGGACGCGGGCAAGGTCCCCACCGGCGGCCTCTCCCAGGAGGAGGGCGAGAAGCTCGCCGCCGAGGCCGCGGCCGGCCCGGTCGAGGTCACCCTGGACATCCGCGAGTTCCGCGAGAACCGCAAGACGTACAACGTCGTCGCGGAGACCCGCGGCGGCGACGAGAACAACACCGTCTTCCTCGGCGCGCACCTCGACTCGGTCGCGGCGGGCCCCGGCATCAACGACAACGGCTCCGGCTCGGCCGGCATCCTGCAGGTCGCGCAGCGGCTCGCGAGCAGCCAGACGAAGATCAAGAACAAGGTCAAGTTCGCCTGGTGGTCGGCGGAGGAGTTCGGTCTGCTCGGCTCCGAGGCGTACGTCGGCGGGCTGACGGCGGAGCAGAAGAAGCAGATCAGGCTCTACCTGAACTTCGACATGATCGCCTCGCCGAACGCCGCGTACTTCGTGTACGACGGCGACGACTCCGACCACGTCGGCTCGGGCCCCGGCCCGGAGGGCTCGGCGCAGCTGGAGAAGGGCATCACCGACTTCCTCGACGCGCGGAACATCCCGCACGAGGGCTCGGACTTCACCGGCCGCTCGGACTACGGCCCGTTCATCGAGGCGGGCATCCCGTCCGGCGGCACGGACACGGGCGCGGAGGGCATCAAGACGCAGGCCCAGGCAGCGAAGTTCGGCGGCCGGGCCGGGGTCGCGTACGACGTGAACTACCACGGCAAGGGCGACACGATCGCGAACATCGACCAGAAGGCGCTCGACATCAACGTCGACGTCATCGCGAACGCGGTGGGCCACTACGCGTACGACCTCGCTCCGCTGACGCAGCCGGTCGCCTCGAAGCCGACGGACGGCTCCGCGGGCGCCGGCGGCGGCCTCCGCGAGGGTCACGACCACGAGGCGAAGCAGTAGCGGAATTCCGCCCGGACGGGCTGGGTTGCCCGCAGGGCGATGTCAGCCCGTCCGGCGTCTGGGCGGGCGCCCCTCCCGGACGGAGTCCGGGGCAGGGTCCGGGCGGAGCCCGGGGGTCCCGGGCCAGGGGGCGGTTCCGACCGGCTGCACCAGCCAGCCGAAGTCCCCCAGCCCGCCGCGGGCGGTCAGCTCGGCCGCCTCGCCGGCGGAGGCGAGGGCCCGGACGTACGCCACCGGATCCGCCGAAGCCAGCGCCAGCGCCGGCCTCGCGCCCAAGACGCCGAGCGCGGCCAGAGCCTCCCGCTGAGGGAGCAGCACCGCACCCGGCCCCGCACACGCGTCCAGCGCCACGTGCGCGGTCACGTCGCAGCTCCCGTCCGGCACCGGCGCGACCTCCCGCCCCGCGCGAAAGCCCGTCAGCGTCCCGTACGGCGGCCGCGCCCCCCGCACGTGCGCGTAGTCCACCGCCACCGCGAGCCCCCGCTCGACGGTGGCGACGGCCCCCGCCCACGCCTCGTCCCGCGCCCGGCCGATCTCCACCCGGCCCGGGCCCGGCCACCAGCGCTCCAGCCACGCCAGGTCCTCGCCGCGCACCGGTTCGCCCGCGCTCTCCGTGCCGTCGGGCGCCACCAGGACGTACCTCCCGTCCTCGGCGATCTCCAGGGGAACGTTGTCGAGCCACTCGTTCGCGAAGAGCAGCCCCCGCGTCCGCCGGGGCGCCTCGGCCACCCAGCGGATCCGCCCGTCCAGCCCGTCGGGCCGGCCCGCGCGTTCCACCCCGTACGCCCGCACCCGCGCGGCCACCTCCCCCGGCAGCGCGGCCAGTACCCCGGACAGCAGCTCCCCCCGCCCGGCCCCCACGTCGACCAGGTCCAGCTCCTCCGGGCGGCCGAGCTCGGCATCCACCCACAGCAGGAGGCGGGCCACCGCCCCCGCGTAGAGCGGCGAGGCGTGCACCGAGGTCCGGAAGTGCCCGGCCGGACCCGGCCCGCCAGGGCGTACGTAGAAACCACCCGGCCCGTACAGCGCCTGCTCCATCGCCGTCAGCCACCGGACCGGGGGCCCCGCGGGAGTCGCCGGACCTACGCGTTCACCCTGAGTGCTCATCGCTGAAAGGCTAAGCTCACGTCCACCTTGGGGAGTACACCCCCTCGGACCGGATCGCACCTGTGGTTGACTCCAGCACCTATATCCGTTCCCTACTCTGGGTTACGTGCAACGCCTCTACGACTTCCTCCGCAGACACCCGACGGGCGTCGACAGCTTCTGGGCTGTCCTCCTGTTCGGGTTCTCGATGCTGAACGTCGCGGCGGAGTCCGGGCTCAGCACCGGGCTGAAGCTCGCTGCCGTTCCCGTGGTGATCGCGCTGAGCACCGCCGTGGCACTGCGCCGCAAGTGGACGCAGGCGATGTTCTGGCTCACCCTCGGAGCGGGGGTCTACCAGCTGGCGCTGGGCATCGTCGCGGGGTTCTACGACGTCGCCATGTTCGTGATCCTCTTCACGGTCGCCGCGAGCGAGGTCCCGCGCTGGGTCTCCCGTACCGCCCTGGGCTGGGGGCTGGTCGCCGCCCCGCTGTACTTCCTGCGGTACGGCGTGGACAAGGGCACCAACACCGTCGACAACGTCCTCTTCACCCTCTTCATGATCGTCCCCTTCGTCCTCGCCTGGGTGATGGGCGACTCCCTGCGCACCCGCCGGGCCTACTACGCCCAGCTCATCGAGCGGAACCAGCGCCTGGAGAAGGAGCGCGCGGCCCAGGCCAAGGTGGCCGTCGCCGCCGAGCGCGCCCGGATCGCCCGCGAGCTGCACGACGTCGTCGCGCACAACGTCTCGGTGATGGTGGTCCAGGCCGACGGCGCCGCGTACGTGATGGACGTGGCCCCGGAACAGGCCAAGGAAGCCCTGCAGACCATCTCCGGCACCGGGCGCCAGGCGCTGGCCGAGATGCGCCGCCTGCTGGGCGTCCTGCGCACCGGCGAGCCGCAGGAGTCCGAGGACTACGTGCCGCAGCCGGACGTCGAGCAGATCGAGGTCCTGGTCGAGCAGGTACGGGCGGCCGGGCTCACGGTGGACTTCGAGGTCGAGGGCACCCCGCGCCGGCTGCCCAGCGGTGTGGAGCTGACGGCGTACCGGATCGTGCAGGAGGCCCTGACCAACACCCGCAAGCACGGCGGCCCGGCCGCCAAGGCGAGCGTCCGGCTGGTCTACTTCGACGACGGGCTCGGCCTGCTGGTCGAGGACGACGGCCGGGGCTCCCCGCACGAGATGTACGAGGACGGCGGCGCGGACGGCGCCGGACACGGGCTGATCGGCATGCGCGAGCGCATCGGTATGGTCGGGGGAACCCTGGACGCGGGCCCGCGCCCGGGCGGCGGCTTCCGGATCAGCGCTCTGCTCCCGCTCAAGAAGACGTAGAAGACGCAGAAGACTCAGAAGAGGTAATTCATGTCCATCCGAGTGATGCTGGTCGACGATCAGGTCCTGCTGCGCACCGGCTTCCGGATGGTGCTCGCCGCACAGCCGGACATGGACGTCGTCGCCGAGGCCGGGGACGGCCTGGAGGCGCTGGAGGTGCTGCGGGCCACCAAGGTGGACGTGGTGCTGATGGACGTCCGCATGCCCAGGCTCGACGGGGTCGAGGCCACGCGCCGGATCTGCGAGCCGGAGGAACACCCCAAGGTCATCATCCTGACCACCTTCGACCTCGACGAGTACGCCTTCTCCGGCCTGAAGGCCGGTGCCAGCGGCTTCATGCTCAAGGACGTCCCGCCGGGCGAGCTGCTGGCGGCCATCCGGTCCGTGCACAGCGGCGACGCCGTGGTGGCCCCGTCCACGACCCGGCGCCTGCTGGACCGGTTCGCCCCGATGCTGCCGACCACCGCGCAGGAGCCGCGGAACAAGGACGTCGAGCGGCTGACCGAGCGCGAGCGCGAGGTCATGCTGCTGGTCGCCCAGGGCCTGTCGAACGGTGAGATCGCGGCCCGGCTGGTGCTGTCGGAGGCCACCGTCAAGACCCACGTGGGCCGGATCCTGACCAAGCTGAACCTGCGCGACCGGGTCCAGGTCGTGGTGCTCGCGTACGAGACGGGGCTGGTCCGCGCGGGCGGCAACCCCGGCACGTGACGACGAACTGACACCTCGCCGGGGCGGTGCTCGCCGTGCTGTCGCCGGCCCCGGCCCCGGCTGGCGGTCGTACGGGCTAGGGGCGGGCGGGCGCGCCGTGCAGGAGCAGGTCGAGCACCGAGTCGATGTAGCCGGCCAGTTGGCTGTCGCTGCTGAGGGGGAGCACGCCGGGAAGCCGCGTCGCCAGCTCGTCGTGGCCGACGTACGCGGCGTAGCCGAGCATCGCGCGCTGGGCCGCGACGGCCGGCGGGAAGCCGATCTCCTGGAAGAGCTCGATCGTGTAGTCGAGCCGTCGCTGCACCACGCGTCGCACCACCGGCGCCACCAGCTCGTGGTCGGCCGACGCGAGCAGATTCGCCGCCGCGGCGCCCCGTCCGGCGCCCCCGGTCACCCGCGTGAGCAGGGCCCGCAGTCGGGCCCTGGGGTCGGGCTCGGCGGCCAGCATCGTGATGGTGGCCTCGGTGAACCGGCTCTCCCACAGCGCGAGGGCCGCCTCGATGAGCGCGTCGCGGTGGGTGAAGTGCCAGTAGAAGCTGCCCTTGGTGGTGCCCAGCCGCGCGGCGAGCGGTTCCACGGCCACCGCGCCGAGCCCGCGCTCGCCGATCGCGTCGAGCGCTGCCGCCGCCCAGTCGTCCGCCGTCAGTCGTCGTCGCCCTTGATCCACGTCCATACGCTACCGTACGGTCATTCCATACGCCTCCGTATGGAGGCTGGGGCAAGGAGACGACGTGCAGAACTTCCAGCAGCGCCTCATCGACGCGCCCGCCGCCGAGGTCGGCGCCCTCCTCGACCGGCTGGGCTCCCCGCAGGACCTGATCTGGCCCACCCCGGCCTGGTCCCCGCTGAGCCTCGACGCGGGCCTGGCGGTCGGTTCGAGCGGCGGCCACGGCAGGATCCGCTACTCGGTCGCCGCTCACGAACCGGGCCGAAGGGTCCGGTTCACCTTCGCTCCCGGGCTCGGCATGACCGGGTACCACGAATTCCTGATCACCCCCGAGGGGCCGGCCCGCTGCCGGGTCTCCCACACCGCCGCAGGGCGCCTTGAGGGCAAGATGCTCCTGATGTGGCCCCTGGTGATCCGCTGGCTGCACGAAGCCCTGCTCCAGGACGTCTTCGACAACATCCAGCGCGCGGCCACGCACCACCTGCCCCACCCGGCCCGCTGGTCCGCCCGGGTCCGCCTGCTGCGCCTCGTCTTCGGCTACCGCACCCGGGAGCCCGCGGAGCCGTCCGCCGCCTGACCCCGGAGCCGACGGGCAACCCGGCCGACCACCCGGGTCACAGCGCTGGCAGGGCCTGGTCGGGTTGGGCTGGTGTGGGTATGCCGTGGTGGCAGGTGGGGCAGACGCCGGTCCATGTCGCGAGGAGGGTCTGTAGCTCGCGGATGATGCGGTAGAGGCTCAGGCCGGCGCCGTGTCTTTTGGGGCTCTGGCCAGTCGTTGCAGGGTGCAGAAGGCGTGGGCGACGGAGACGAGGGTGACGTGGTGGTGCCATCCGTTCCAGGTGCGGCCCTCGAAGTGGGCCAGGCCCAAGGCCTGTTTCACCTCGCGGTAGTCGTGCTCGATGCGCCAGCCCGACCGCGCCTACCGAGCCTTGCTCACCGACCGCAGGCGTGGAGCGGCGGTATCCCAGCCGAGCACGGCCTTCACCCGTCGACCATGTGCTCAATCTCTTGGAGCTTGCATCGCCCGAGAACGTCCATCGCGACGCCAAGGCCGATACCCAAGGTGACGGCTGCAACAGCAGCGCCGAAACTCTGCGCAACTACCGACGCGGTCGTCTTGAAAAGGTCGGCCACGAACGCCGTCAGGGCTCCAGTCCCCAAGAAGCCGAGGAATGCTTGCGTAGAACCAGCCTGACGCTGCCACCAAGCGTGGAGGTCTTTCAGCGGCTCAATGAATGCGACGTCCACGGCTTCCAGATCCAACCCGCCTTGGATCCTGCAGCATTCCTTAAAGTCGTCAATCTGAGTAGTCATCAGAGTCCTCCGCCCTACGAGCGATCGTCTGCTACCTGTGGTCTCGTCTGCCGCCCTCGCATTGGCTAGGCGACGCCTTCGGCGGCTGCGGCAGCCTGTGTCGAAGCAGCCCTCATCATGTTGAGGGTTGAGGAGACGGGGATGCTGGACTCAAGGTTGTCGAAGGCTTGCAGAAGTGCTCCCAAGTTTGGGGCGACGCCGACCGAAGGATCCGCAAGGTGGGCCTTAACTGGGAAGTCGGCCGTCACCCTGTCGATCGCGGCCAGGGTGTCGGTCTCAAGCGACGTGAGCCAGTCGCTCAGCTGATTGAGATCATTGTCGACTGTGGCTTGATCGGGCACCATACCGGCGTCGATGGCAACGCCCTGGCTCGCCATGGCGGTAGCGAATTCTTCCTGGTACGACACGGTGTCTCTCCTTCGAGAGAATCGGAACGTTCACCACTAGCCTGTATCTCTGCCACAGATGATCTCGTCCGGTTCTTCTACCCCTCTGTCCCGTGGGTAAGTGCCTCGGCGAGATGCCGCAGAGTGGTGTCAACCCTCAGGGGCCGAGTATCATCCCTGGCCGCGGGGCCAGCCTTATGCCCAGATCGCTCGCATGGACTTGCACGGGCGGACTGGTGGGCACGGGTGGAGCCGTGACGACAGGCTCACCCGTCTTCGCCAGAGGCAACGGATCAGGCATTTCTGTCATCGGGAAGTGGGTCCCGTGCTGGGTGGCAAAGACCGCAGGCAAGGCTGCCTGTGAGGGGCTGTTCATGGCCTGACTGGCGCAATCCGCAATGAGATCCACATCTGTCTGCTTGGCGGTTGCTGCAGCACCAATTGCTTGTCGGTCCGATCCGTTGGAGAAGTCGAAACGGGAGGGGTTATCGACGATGTACTGCAAGAGGTTCAGCTGGTCAAGCAGCACGCTTCGTTGACGAGAGCAGAAGATCAAGACATCCTGGGCGTGTTGGACATCGGCAGCGTTCGGAGGCAAGGGACCTCGCGCCATCGTGATAGGAGCCAACACCGCATCGTATGGGACCGCCACCTCGTCCGGTCGCTCGTGAAAGCTCTGTATGAACAAGCTAGCGTTATTCAGCATTTCTATCGGGTCATCCGGGCGCTTCACTTCCAAGTCCACAGGGCCGCCCTCGTGGTACATGAGATAACTCAGGTCTGATTGGTGCGACTTCTGGACGTTGGACAACTTCACCTGGGCGTCTCCGGAGAATAGCCCGTAGCTACCTGACAGGTCATCTGACATTGACTGCGCTTCTTCGCTACTGGACGTTTCGATGCGCAGCACACCCACGAACAATCCTCCTCGACCCACGCCGCGGACAAACATATTGCCGAAGCGCTGGGCGAACACTAGCGAGTTATCAACGAGCGCACTTGCATCAGGCGTAAGCACAGGCTCATCAATGGACATGGACGCGAGATTCATGTTTATAGTGATTGTCATAAATAGTGAACTCGACTGGATTTTAGAGTTCTTGGCGAATGAGAATCGGTTACTTACGCCAGCACCGAATGCCGCGCAACCGAGGTTCAAGTCGACATCGATTCCCAAGGATTGCTCCAGCTCTTTGGTCGTATGAACGCGCTGCAGAGCAAAGTTGACGATCGCGCCGCCTGAGCCTTCCGTAGTGCTGCGCTCACCCTCAACGACTCGGGACATAGGAGTTCCGGTGTTGAGTTCGGCTCCGATACCGAAGTCGTAGCCTCGTATGATCGGCACGATAAGCTGGGAAGCCATCACAGTCTCCGATCCTGGCATGCGGATCTGGGTTGGGTGCATATGCTCACCAGGGAACGCTAGCCTCCGCTGAAGCACCTTCCAGCCTACGCTTGACGTTCTTTGATCGCCTGTTGAGTAGATTCGCGGCATCGCGTCGTGTCCGCGCCCCTAGTCGCGCATGGATCTCAGCTGGCATTATTCCACTGTGCCTCTATTTACGAGTTGGCGTCTATCCTGAGCGAGTTGGTGTCTATCCTGAGCAAGATATCCCGTGGCGAGGCGACCGATTCTGCACTACGGACGGCGAGTTGCCAGTACCGCCGATCTTCGGCGTGAAGCTGTAATTCTCCCTTTTTGATCACGGGATGGCGAGGACCGCGCGAGGGGCCGGATGTCGTCGCGGGTATTTCCTGCGGGAGCCCTGCAGTGATCGCGCGGTGTCCGGTAAGGCGGAGGGCGCCGAGGCGAGGTTGCGCCAAGTGGCCATCGTGCTGCGTGCGTTGCCCGTTCGCAGCTGGGCGGCATCTTTGCGAAGGTCGTGCTTTCGCATGGTGCAGGGCTTTACCTCGAAACCGGCCGTCACTGACCGAGCCTCATTGACCCGAGGAGGACCAATCGAGCGTCCACCGGCCGCGAGGTGGATCGTCGTGGTCAGCCCACCGCGGGACCGGCCGACGGCAGGTCATCCGGCTTGCCGGCTGGGACCCCTTTTTGCGGGCCCCAGCCGGCATGCTGATGGGCCCGCACGATCGTGGAGCCCACCGAGACCGCCCAGTTCAGGTTCTCGTCCGCGTCGGCCTAGTTCTAGTACGACTCCGTCAGGTCATCCAGCGGTCCGGGCGGGCCGACGCCCGGGAGGTACGGGAGCGGGCCGCCTGCGCGTGCAGGAGCGCGGCGGCTCCGGCCGAGGGGCGCAGCCGGGCCGTGACCGTGCCGTTGGCGCCGGTGTCCACGTGTACGTCGGCGACGCCGCGGGCGCGCTCCCAGGGGCCCTGGCTCAGGCGGACGCTCTGCACCTTGGCGTGCGGCACGATCTCCGTACGCCGGCACAGGCGCCCGTGGCGGGCGGCGAACACGTCCGGGGAGACGGCCAGGCCGTACCCCTTCCACCACACCGGGACCACCCACCGCGCCCCCGCCTGCGGGGACGGGGTGAACTCCAGCCCGGCGAGGTCCACGCCCGGCAGGACCCGGGCGACCACCGCGTGCGCCGCCGCCCGGGAGGCCACCGGGACCAGGACGTCGTTCTTCGAGCCGGCCACCGCCAGCTCCACCCGGACCCAGCCGCGCCGCCGCCACAGCAGCGGCTCCACGATCCGTACGCTCTGCACGCGCCCGGGCGGCACCGTCTCGTGGGCCCGGTCCAGCAGTCCGTGGTCGAGCCGGAGCCCGTCGGGGGACTCCGCGACCGTCCAGTCGTACTCCGCGAGGAAGCGGCCGACGGTGCCCGCCCAGACCGCGCCGAGCACCGGCAGGAGGGTGACGAGGGCGGCCCAGGGGTTGGAGCTGACCCACCACACCGCCGCCGGCGCGCCGAGCCCGCCCAGTACCGCCGCCCAGAAACCGAGGCTGAGCAGGAGCGAGACCACGAGGTCCCGGGGGCGCACGCGCAGCAGTTCCCGCTCGGGGGCCTCGCCCAGCGCGGCCGCCTCCGCCGGGGCGAAGCCGGCCGCCCGCGCGAGGAGTTCGGCGCGCAGCGCGACCGCGTCCCTCTCGCTCAGGAAGGCCAGCTCGTCCTTGTCCTCCGTGCCGATCACGTCGAGCCGGAGCTTGGCGACCCCGGCGACGCGGGCCAGTAGCGGCCGGGTGACGTCCACCGCCTGGATCCGGTCGACCCGGATGTGCGCGGTGCGGCGGAAGAGCAGACCGCTGCGGATGCGCAGCTCGGTGTCGGTGACGGCGTAGTGCGTGAACCACCAGCTGAGGAAGCCGTACGCGCCGAAGACCAGGATCAGCCCGGCGACCCCCAGCACCCGCAGGACGGCGGAGAGGTCCACTATCCACCGCGTCACGTTCTCGCCCTGCTGGGCGATCACGCCGACGGTCGCGGCGATCGGCACCCAGGCGCGGCGCAGCGGGGTGAGGGGGTGCAGCCGCCGCTCGGCGTCGCGGACGGGCCCCTGGGTCACCGGTCCCTGGTGTACCGGTCCCTGGTGCACCGGTCCCTGGTGCACCGGTCCCAGGCTCACAGCCCCGCCGACCTTGCCCCGCCGAGCTCGGTCAGCCGGTCGCGCAGCCGCTCCGCCTCGGCGGGCACCAGCCCGGGGATCCGAGCGTCCGAGGCCGCGGCCGCCGTGTGCAGCTGTACGGAGGCCAGTCCGAAGCGCCGCTCCAGCGGGCCCGAGGTCACCTCGACCAGTTGCATCCGGCCGTACGGGACCACGGTCTCCTCCTGCCACAGCACGCCCCGGCTGATCAGCAGGTCGTCGGCGCGCTCGGCGTACCGCCAGGACCGCCACTTGCGGCCGAGCAGCACCCAGCCCCAGACCGCGACGGCGAGCCAGCAGGCCCCGACGGCGGCCCACGCGGGCCCGACGAGCAGGCCCAGCAGGACGGCGGTCACCGCCGTGAGCAGGCCCGTCCAGACCACGAGCAGCAGCCGCCGCAGGGTGAGCAGCCCACCCGGCAGCCCCACCCACACGGGCCCGTTCGTCTCACCGTTCGTCCCGGTTTCCATGCGCCCAGCCTAGGGGGGTGGCGTGTCGGGCGGGCCGGGCTCGCGGCGGATCCGGCCTGCCCGGCACGCCACCCCCGGCGGCTGCGACAATGCCCGCATGACGGAGACCACGGTCGGCATCGGCGGCGCGGCGGAGAGCACCGACATGGTGCTCAACATCGGGCCGCAGCACCCTTCCACGCACGGCGTCCTGCGCCTGCGCCTCGTCCTGGACGGCGAGCGGATCGTCAGCGCCGAGCCGGTCGTCGGCTATATGCACCGCGGCGCCGAGAAACTCTTCGAGGCCCGCGACTACCGGCAGATCGTGATGCTCGCGAACCGCCACGACTGGCTGTCCGCGTTCTCCAACGAGCTCGGCGTGGTCATGGCCGTCGAGCGGATGCTCGGCATGGAGGTGCCCGAGCGGGCCGTGTGGATGCGGACCCTGCTCGCCGAGTTGAACCGGGTGCTGAACCACCTGATGTTCCTCGGGTCGTATCCGCTCGAACTGGGTGGGATCACCCCGATCTTCCATGCGTTCCGCGAGCGCGAAGAGCTCCAGGCCGTCCTGGAGGAGATCTCCGGCGGCCGCATGCACTACATGTTCAACCGCGTCGGCGGCCTCAAGGAGGACCTCCCGGCCGGCTGGCTCGGCCGGGCCCGCGCCGCCATCGCCGACGTCCGCACCCGCATGGACGTCTACGACAAGCTGGTCCAGGGCAACGAGATCTTCCGCGGCCGCACCCGCGGGGTGGGGGTCCTGTCCGCCGAGGCCGTGCACGCGTACGGGGTCTCCGGCCCCATCGCCCGCGCCTCCGGCGTCGACTTCGACCTGCGCCGCGACGAGCCGTACCTCGCCTACGGCGAACTCCAGGACGTCCTCAAGGTCGTCACGCGCACCGAGGGCGACTGCCTGGCCCGCTTCGAGGTCCTGCTGGGCCAGACGCACAACGCCCTCGACCTGGCCGTGGCCTGCCTGGACCGGATGGCCGAGCTGCCGCCCGGGCCGATCAACCAGCGCCTGCCCAAGGTGCTGAAGGCGCCCGAGGGCGAGACGTACGCCTGGACCGAGAACCCCCTCGGGATCAACGGCTACTACCTGGTCTCCAAGGGCGAGAAGACTCCGTACCGGCTCAAGCTCCGCTCGGCCTCGTACAACAACATCCAGGCCCTGTCGGTCCTGCTGCCGGGGCAGCTCGTCGCCGACATGGTCGCGATCCTGGGCTCGCTGTTCTTCGTGGTCGGAGACATCGACAAGTGATCTCCGCACCCCTCGCCGGCTATCTGCGGCGGCTCGGGTTCGCCGGGCCGCCGCGCCCCACCGCCGAGGCGCTCTTCGCGCTCCAGCGGGCCCACCTCGAACGCATCCCGTACGAGAACCTCGACATCCAGCTCGGCCGGCCGCCCGGCATCGATCCCGAGCTGTCCGTGCGCCGCATCGCCGCCGGGCGCGGCGGGTACTGCCTGCACCTCAACGGGGCCTTCTCGGTGCTCCTGCGCGCCCTCGGCTACGACGTGACCCGGCACTTCGCCGCCGTGCACCTCCCGGTGGAGCGGGAGCGGCGCGACGCGACGGGCGACCACCTCGCGCTGACCGTACGGGTGGACGGCGCGGCGTACGTGGTCGACACCGGGCTCGGCGACGGGCCGCACGAGCCGCTGCCGCTGCGCGCGGGCACGTACCGGCGGGGCGGCTTCACGTACCGGCTGGAGGAGCTGGGCGGTCCGGTGGCCGGCTGGCGGTACGTGAACGACGCCGGATCCGCGCCGGTGATGAACTTCCACGCGGGGCCCGCCGACATGGCCGAGTTCGAGGCCGAACACCTGCGGATGTCCACCTCCGCGGAGTCCGGTTTCGTACGGACCCTCGCGCTGCTGCGGCGCGACGCGCGGGGCGTCGACGCTCTGCGGGGGCGGGTGTTGAGCCGGATCGACCCGGTGCGGGGCACCAGCGAACGGGAGTTGGAGACGCCCGGGGAGTTCTTCCGCGTCATCGAGACCGTCTTCGGGCGCCGGATCGACGATCTCACCCCGGCGGACCGGGATGCGCTGTGGGCGCGGGTGGGGCGGGCGCACGAGGCGTGGCTGGCCGGCAAGGCCGACAGGGGCGCCGACGGGGCGGACAAGGGTGCCGGCAGGGCAGACTTGGGGGCATGTCCCACTCCCCCCGCCGGGCCTGCCCCGCATGCGGCCGCGACTGCGCCGTGACCGCCGGCCGGATCGCCCGCCACGACCCCCCGGCCGGGCGCTCCCGCGGCGACCTCGTGTCCTGCCCCGGCTCGCGCGCCCGGGTGGTGCTCGGCGCGTCGGCGCCCGTACTGGACGGCTTCGTACTGCCGCAACACCCGGGACAGCTACCGCTGTTCTAGTGCCGTGACCGGTACGGGGGGGCGCACCCGGGGGCTAGGAGATCGCGGTGCGGAGCTGGGCCACGTCGATCGGTTCCGTCTCGTCGTGGGCCGTCAGGTCGATGACCTGGCCCACCGCACGGTGTTCGGCGGTGGCCTGCTTGAACTCCGGTTCCGCGGCGCCCTGGGCGGATTCGGCCTTGTGGACCGCGAGGACCTCGGCGCCGACCACGTCGGCCAGGTCCTCGTTCTGGACCGACTCGATGACCGCACGGGCCTGCGCCGCGGTCTTGGTGCCGAAGAAGTCGAAGCCGCCCTCGACGCGGGACGCCGGCCGGCGCTGCGGGGAGTACGGGGCCACCGCGGCCGCCAGCCGGCGCGCGGGGACCGCGGCGGCCGGCCCACTGCCGCCGGGCGCGGGCCGGGAGTGCGCCTCCAGGGCCAGAGCGGCCGGAGCCGCCGGCAGGGCGGCCGGGCCCGCCGGAGCCGGGGCGGCCGCCCCGGCCTTGCGGGCCAGCGCCGTCAGGGCCGCGTGGGCGCGGGCGTAGCCGACGGCGGTGGGCGCACCGGCGGAGGTGCGCTCCTCGGAGACGGGCGGAAGTTCCTTGGGCGCGGTGGCCGACGGGGCCGCCGCGGCCTCGATGGCCAGCAGCCGGCGCCGTTCCAGGGCGCTCGCGCGCTCGGTCTCGGCGGTGGCGTACCGGCGCAGCAGGGCCGCGTGCTCGCCGCGCAGGCCCGCGAGTTCGACGCGCTTGGCCCGCAGCTTGGCGTCGAGCTTGCCGCGCAGCACCCGTGCCTCTTCGAGGTCGGACTCGAGCTCGGCTATTCGCTCCTCGGTCCGCCACTCGTCCTTGACCCGCTCGCGCGCGAGCTCCGCCACCCGGCGGCCGGCCGACCGGTCCCAGGAGCGCATGACGACGGCGCCGGCGATCCCGGCGGCCGCGGTCAGGGCCACGAGCAGGCGCAGCGCCATCGGTTCCGCGAGCAGCCAGGCCGCGCCGGCGCTGGTGACGGACACACCGGCTACGGTCGTCGGCGTGAGCAGCCGGTGCAGGGGTTCGGGATTGCGGTGGCGTCCACGGGGCATGGCCTGAAATTTACAGGGCGTGGGCCCGGAGTGGGGTAGCCGTCCGGCAATTCGTTCCCGAGCAGTTACCCCACAATTCTCCGTCAACCCCGCAACGACTACTTCTTGAGCAGGCCCTTGGACTCCAGGTAGGCCTTCGCGACATCCGCGGGCTTCGCGCGCTCCGCGTCCACCTTGCGGTTCAGCTCGACCAGGTCCGCAGTGGTGAGCACCTTGGTGAGCTTGTCGAGCGCGGCCGCGATCTCCGGGGCCCCCGCGTCCTTGGCGTTGACCACCGGCAGGACGTTGTCGGCGTTCTGGAGCTTCTTGTCGTCCTCCAGCAGCACCAGGCCGTAGCTGTCCAGGGTGGCGTCCGTGGTCGTGGTCAGCACCAGCTGGTCGGTGCCGTCCTTGACCGCCTGCTTGGCCTGCGGGGTGCCGACGCCCTTCGGGTCGATACCGGAAATGTCGATTCCGTACGTCTTCTTCAACCCGGGGGCGCAGAAGGGGCGGACGGTGCATTCGTCGCCCGCCGCGATCTTCACCTTGAGACCGGACTTACCCAGGTCGGAAAGGGTCTTGAGGTTGTTCTTCTGCGCGAATTCCCTGCTCACCGCGAAGGCGTTCTGGTCGACCGCCTCACCCGCAGGCAGCGCCTTCAGGCCCAGCGGGCCGGCCAGCTGCTCCAGCGCCGCCACCGTCGCCGCCACGTCGCTCGACGCGACCGGCTTCTCGGCGGGCGCCTTCGAGCCGTTCACCTTGGCGTTGAGGAACTCCGCGAGCGTGGCCGCGTACTCCGGGACCACGTCGATCTCGCCCTTCTCCAGGGACGGCTCGTACAGCTCACGGTTGTTGACCGTGGTGATCGAGGTGGTGTAGCCCGCGCCCTTCAGGACCTGCGCGTACAGCTCGGCGAGCACGTCCGACTCGGTGAACCCGGCCGCGCCGATCACCAGCTTGCCGCCCTTGCCGCCTTCCGCGGAACCGGACGCGGGAGCCGGGGCGCCGCCGCCCTTGCTCTTCTCCAGGCTGTCGCCGCCGCACGCGGTGAGCGAGACGGTCAGGGCCACCGCACCCAGGGCAGCGCCGAGGACGCGCGTGGACTTGCTCATGGTTGTGCTCCTTCAGGCTGAAGAGAAGAGAAGAGAAGAGAAGAGAAAACGGGGACGGGGACGAGGACGCAGAAGGGAGGACCTGACGTCAGCGGGCCGCCGGACGGGGGAACAGCCGGTCCGCCGCGATCAGCGCGCCCTCCACCAGCAGGGCCAGCGCCGCCACCAGGAGGGCGCCCGCGACGACCTGTGGCGTGTTGTACGTGTTGAAGCCGGCCGTGATGATCCGGCCGAGGCCGCCCTGCCCGACCATCGCGGCGATCGTGGCGGTGGCGATGACCTGGACGGCTCCCGAGCGCAGCCCCGTCATCACCAGACCGCGCGCGAGCGGCAGTTCCACCTGCCAGAACAGCTGGCCGCCGGACATCCCCATGCCGCGGGCGGCCTCCACCACGGAGCGGTCCACCTCGCGCATCCCGACGTAGGCGTTGGTCAGCAGCGGCGGTACGGCGAAGAGCACGAGCGCGGCGATGGTCGGCACGTACCCGGCGTTGCGCAGCGGCGAGACCATGAACAGCGCCAGCACCGCGAAGACCGGGATGGCCCGGCCGATGTTGGAGACGTTGACGGCGAGGGTCCCGCCCTTGCCGAGGTGTCCGAGCCACAGGCCGACGGGCAGCGCCACCGCGCAGGCGATGGCCAGGGCGATCCCGCTGACGTACACGTGCTCGCCGAGCCGGTGCCAGACGCCGCTCTCGCCGGACCAGTTGGCGCCGTTCGCCAGCCAGTCCCAGGCCCCTCCCACGACACCCATCCTCAGGACCCCCCGGCGCCGCGGGCGACCCGCGTCCACGGCGTGAGCAGCCGCTGCATGCCGAGCAGCAGCAGGTCGGCCACCAGCGCGAGCAGCACGCACAGCAACGAGGCGGTGAGCACCTGGGCCTTGAAGGAGCTGTTCACGGCCGGGGCGATGAGATTGCCGAGGCCGCCCTTGCCGACGATGGAGCCCACGGTGGTCAGCGCGACCGTGGACACGGTGGCGATCCGCACCCCGGCGAGCAGCGCGGGCAGCGCCAGCGGCAGTTCGACCTGCCACAGCAGCCGTGCGGGGCCGTATCCCATGCCGCGCGCGGCTTCCCGCACCTCCTCGGGAACGGCTTCCAGGCCGGCCAGTACATTGCGGACCAGGATGGTCAGCGAGTACAGCACCAGGCCGGTCACCACCAGCGTCGCCGAGAGCCCGAACACGGGCAGCAGCAGGGAGAACAGGGCGAGCGAGGGGATCGTGTAGAGCAGCGTCGTGATGCCGAGCACGGGGGCCGCCCAGCGGCGGCCGCGGCGGGCCAGCAGCGCGAGCGGCAGGGACACGGCGAGGCCGATCAGCACCGACAGGCCGGTGATCCAGACGTGTTCGACGGTGGCATCGGTGAGTTCCTGGGAGCGGGAGGTGACGTACTCCCAGCACAACCAGTCGTTCGCCACCAGGCAGCTCTGCCCGGCCATGCCGCTCACCCCCTGTCACCGACCCTGCCATCGACCCTGTCATCGACCCTGTCATCGAACGCACGTCGCAGCCGCATGCTCGGCCACGAGTGACCATAACCCCCGCCACCGACAATGGCCGGAATCGTTCGCAGGCACGCAACACTCCCCTTACAAACCCTTCGCCCAAGGGGGCAGGCGGGTAGGGAAGGATGGCTGTGTGATCCGATTCGAGCAAGTGACCAAGCGGTACCCCGACGGGACGACGGCCGTCGCGGACCTGTCCTTCGAGGTGGCGGAGGGCGAGCTGGTCACCCTGGTGGGCCCGTCCGGCTGCGGCAAGACCACGACGATGAAGATGGTCAACCGGCTCATCGAGCCGACCTCCGGCCGGATCCTGCTGGACGGCGAGGACATCGCCGCCGCCGATCCGGTCGAACTGCGCCGCCGCATCGGGTACGTGATCCAGCAGGTCGGGCTGTTCCCGCACAAGACGGTGCTGGAGAACACGGCGACCGTGCCGCAGCTCCTCGGCACGCCGAAGGCCAAGGCCCGCGCGCGGGCTGCCGAGTTGCTCGAACTGGTGGGGCTGGACCCGGCCGTCCACGGGGGCCGCTACCCGGAGCAGCTCTCCGGCGGGCAGCGCCAGCGCGTCGGCGTCGCCCGCGCGCTCGCGGCGGATCCGCCGGTGCTGCTGATGGACGAGCCGTTCGGCGCGGTGGACCCGGTGGTGCGCGAGCGGCTGCAGAACGAGTTCCTGGCGCTCCAGAAGACGGTGCGCAAGACGATCCTGCTCGTCACGCACGACCTGGAGGAAGCGATCCGGCTCGGCGACCGCATCGCGGTCTACGGCGCGGGCACCATCGAACAGTTCGCCAGCCCGGCCGCGGTGCTCGCCGCCCCCGCCACCGAGTACGTGGCCTCCTTCGTCGGCGCCGACCGGGGCCTGAAGCGGCTCGCGGTCACCCCGGTGGAGGCGGCCGACCTGACGGCTCCTGCGCCGCGGGACCAGGACCCCGCCGCGTCGGTGGCGCTCGGGGCTTCGCTGCGCGAGGCGCTCGCGACGCTGCTGCAGGAGGACTCGGGGCGGATCGGGGTCACGGATCCGGCCTCCGGCGCGCTGGTCGGCGTACTCACCCCGGAGGGGGTGCACCGGGCGCTGCGCCGGGCCCAGCTGCAGGAGGCCTGACCGCGGGAGCGCGGGACCCCGGGAACCACGAAGGCCGGCCACGAGGGCCGGCCCTGGGCGGAACGGGGCGGAACGGGGCGGAGCGCCGCCGGGCGCACCAGGCTCAGGCCTGGATGCGCCCGCTCATCCACACCAGCATCGGCGGGATCTCCCGGCGCCACGTGTTGAAGTTGTGGCCGCCGCTGTCGAGGATGATCGACGAGACCCGGTCGGGGCTCTTGACCTTCTTGATGAACTTCCTGGTGTCCGAGATGTTCGGCTCGCCCTTCTCGCTGCTGGTGACGAGGAAGGACGTACCGGTCGGGGTCTTGTGCTCGATGCTGTGCAGGACGTCCGCGCGCTTCTTCAGCTTGTCGTCCCCGTGGAACAGGTCACCGGTCGTCGGGTCGTCCGCCGCGTCGTAATACGCCGACAGGCCCGCGGCCGCGCCGAAGGTCTGCGGGTAGTGCGCGGCGATCTTCAGGGCGCAGTAGCCGCCCGTCGAGTTCCCGATGAAGCCCATGTTCTGCGGCTTCTTGCCGACCCGGAAGGTGTCCGTGATGGCCTGCGGCAGGTCCACGGCGAAGAAGGTCTCCGTCTGCGGCCCGCCCGGTATGTCCACGCACTCGGTGTCACGCGGCGGCGCGATGGTGGGGCGCAGCATGACCAGGATCATCGGCTTCATCTTGCCCGCCTTGGCCTGCTTGAAGGCCGTCATCGGGTAGTTCAGCCCTTTGATCAGGTTCTCGGCGGTGCCCGGGTAGCCGGTCAGCACGATGGACGCGGGGAACGTCTTGTCCTTGTGCTGCGGCTGGAAGTACTCGGGCGGCAGCCACACGTAGCCGGGGCTGGTTATCTTCGACTTCTGGCCGGTTATGGCAACCTTCAGGATCTGACCCCCGACCTGCGGCTTGCCGCCGCCGGGCACGTCCAGCTTCTGCTTGTCGACGACCTTGATGTCCTCGCTGCTCATCGAGTGGTCGATGACCTTGCCGATGGACGTCTCCTGGCCGAGCAGGTCGGCCCAGGACCCGTAGAAGAGGAAGGACTTGTTCGCCGCGAGCCCCACCGCCGAGAACAGCGCCAGCTGAGTGGCCAGCAGGAGGCCGATACGGCCGATCAGCGCGCGCCAGGTGCGGCCCGAGAGCCGCGGCCAGAACCAGACCGTGGCTGCGAACAGCAGCACACCGGCGACAATGGCCAGCGCCAGAACCGTATTACTGGTGAGACCCATGAGCAGTCAGTCGACTTTCTATGGCAGGACTAGATTTTTTCTCGACGGAAGAGTGAACCCGCTCCTCCTCGATGTCGTCCTAGTGGACGCACCACAACTCCGGAGGCTGTCGCGGCCTTCGGCCACATGATCTCTCGCGGAGCAACGGGAAGCGATGTCTAGCAGGATAGATGGCGATAAGTCCGGACAGGTTCCGAAGCGGGTCAGCCGAATCCTCCGGGGCCCACGACCGGAGTCCGTCCCGGGCCTGGTAGGTACGGCCGTCATGATCGTCGGCATGCTGGACATCGCGGCGGGAGTCTTCCCGCGATTCCGGCACAGCAGGATCCACGCGGTCACCGAGGTGCTGCCCGGCTCCCTGGGGCCGTTCGCCGCAGCCCTCTCCATCAGCGCGGGCGTGCTGCTGCTGATGCTCGCGCACGGCCTCAAGCGCCACAAGCGCCGCGCCTGGCGGGCCGCCGTGGTCCTGCTGCCCGCCGGAGCCGCGGCCCAATTTACGTACCGGCACTCGATCCTCGGTGTAGTCATCGCGGCGGTGCTCCTCACGCTGCTCCTGCGCCACCAGGGTGAATTCAAGGCGCTGCCCGACCCGCGCAGCCGCTGGAAGGCGCTGGCCAACTTCGTGCTGATGAGCGCCGGCTCCATCGGGCTCGGGCTGGTCATCGTCAACTCGCACCCCGGCCGCGTCGTCGGCAATCCGGGTATCTCCGAGCAGATCAGCCACGTCGTCTACGGGCTCTTCGGCTTCGAGGGACCCGTCGACTACGCCGGCCGGGTGTCCTGGACCGTCGGCTACTCGCTGGGCGCCCTCGGCATGCTGACCGCGCTGACCACCATCTACCTGGCCTTCCGCCCCGAGCACCCGGCGGCCCGGCTCACCACCGACGACGAGACCAAGCTGCGCGAGCTGCTCACCAAGCACGGCGGCCGCGACTCGCTCGGCCACTTCGCGCTCCGCCGCGACAAGGCCGTCGTCTTCTCCCCCAGCGGCAAGGCCGCCGTCACCTACCGCGTCGTCTCCGGCGTCATGCTCGCCTCCGGCGACCCCATCGGCGACGTCGAGGCCTGGCCCGGCGCCATCGAGCGGTTCATGGAGGAGGCCAAGGCCCACTCCTGGACCCCGGCCGTCGTGGGCTGCAGCGAGACCGGCGGCGAGGTCTGGACCCGCGAGACCGGTCTGGACGCGCTGGAGCTCGGCGACGAGGCCATCGTCGACGTCAAAGACTTCTCCCTCTCCGGCCGCCCCATGCGCAACGTCCGCCAGATGGTCAAGCGCATCGAGCGCAACGGCTACACCACCAAGGTCCGCCGCGTCAGCGAGCTGACCACGACCGAGCTGAAGCAGGTCCGCGGCGCCGCCGAGGCCTGGCGCGGCACCGACACCGAGCGCGGGTTCTCCATGGCCCTGGGCCGGGTCGGCGACGAGGGCGACGGCGACTGCTACATCGCCACCGCGCACCGCGTGGAGGAGGGCGACACCTCCCCGTACGGTGACCTGAAGGCCGTCCTGCACTTCGTCCCGTGGGGCACCGACGGCATGTCGCTGGAGCTGATGCGCCGCGACCGCGCCGCCGACCCCGGCATGAACGAGCTGCTGATCGTGGCCTCCCTGCAGGAGGCACCCGCCCTGGGCATCGAGAAGGTCTCGCTGAACTTCGCGATGTTCCGCGCGGCCCTCGCCCGCGGCGAGAAGATCGGCGCCGGCCCGGTGCTGCGGATGTGGCGCGGCCTGCTGGTCTTCCTGTCGCGCTGGTTCCAGATCGAGTCGCTGTACAAGTTCAACGAGAAGTTCCGCCCCCGCTGGGAGCCGCGCTTCATGGTCTACCGCCAGACCCGCGACCTGCCCCGCATCGGCTTCGCCGTGATGCAGGCCGAGGGCTTCGTGACGCTGGCCCTGCCCCGGCTGTTCGCCAGCCGGCGCCGCCCCAAGCCGGTCCGCACCTGCGCCCACACCCACATGGGCCCGGTCCCGGTCCAGGCCGAGCGCGAGGTGCAGGCCGCGTAGGCAGACGGCCGTCCCGGGCCCCGGCAGCCGAAAGGCTCCGGGGCCCTGTCATATCCAGGTCAGGCCTACCCTTGGACCCATGAACACGATGCGCGGAGCCGCCGACAGGGGCCGGGTCACAGGTCTGCCGGAATGGGACCGCTGCGGAGTCATGGGCGTCGTCAACGTCACCCCGGACTCCTTCTCCGACGGCGGCCGCTGGTTCGACACCACCGCGGCCGTCAAGCGCGGCCTCGACCTCGTCGTCCAGGGCGCCGACCTCGTGGACGTCGGCGGCGAGTCCACCCGGCCCGGCGCCTCCCGCGTCGACGAGGAAGAGGAGCTGCGCCGCGTCGTACCCGTGGTGCGCGGCCTGGCCTCCGAGGGCGTCGTCGTCTCCGTGGACACGATGCGCGCCTCCGTCGCCGCCCGGGCCGTCGCCGCCGGCGCGACGCTGGTCAACGACGTCAGCGGCGGCCTCGCCGACCCCGGCATGATCCCGGCCGTCGCCGCCGCCGAAGTGCCGTTCGTGGTCATGCACTGGCGCGGCTTCAGCGACGGCATGAACAGCCTCGCCGTCTACGACGACGTGCTCGGCGAAGTCACCGCCGAGCTGAGCGCCCGTATCGACGCCGTGGTCCGCGGCGGGATCGCCCCCGAGCGGCTCCTGGTCGACCCCGGCCTCGGCTTCGCGAAGAACGCCGAGCACGACCTGGCCCTGGTCGCCCACCTGCCCCGGCTGCGCGCGCTCGGCTTCCCGCTGCTCGTCGCCGCCTCGCGGAAGCGTTTCCTCGGCCGGGTCCTGGCCGGCGCGGCCGACGCCGCGCCGCCGCCGGCCCGCGAGCGCGACGCCGCCACCGCCGCGGTGTCCGCGATCGCCGCCCAGCAGGGCGCCTGGGCGGTACGGGTCCACGAGGTACGGGCGAGCGCGGACGCGGTTCGGGTGGCCCGCGCCGTGGAAGGGGCTCTGTGAGCCGCATCGACCAAGTAATCGACCGCGAAGGAGCCCAGTGAGCAAAACCGACATCGAAGCGGTCGAAGAGGTCAACACGGCCTTCTACGAGGCCATGGAACAGGGGGACTTCGACTCGCTGTCGGCGCTCTGGCTGGAGGACGAGATCTCCTGCGTGCACCCGGGCTGGCCCGTCCTGTCGGGCCGCGGCGAGGTGCTGCGCTCGTACGCCCTGATCATGTCCCACACCGACTACATCCAGTTCTTCCTCACCGACACCAAGGTGGCGGTCATCGGTGACACCGCCCTGGTGACCTGCACGGAGAACATCCTCAGCGGCGGCCCCGCCGAGGAGGCGGGGGAGCTCGGCCCGCTGGTCGGCCAGCTGGTGGTCGCCACGAATGTGTTCCGACGCACATCGGAGGGCTGGCGGCTCTGGTCCCACCACGGTTCTCCCGTACTCACGGACTCCGACGGGGACGACGAGGAGCAGCCCTCCTGACCCCTCCGGCAGGGTCGGGGGTGTTTCGCAGGTAAATTCGACGACGGACGACGCCGACCGCACTCGGCGCAGGCCCATGGCCCCGGGAAGCCCCGGGTCCGGAAGCACTTACGAAAGCAGGAGTGATTCGCGTGGATCGTGTCGCGCTGCGCGGCCTCAAGGCTCGCGGGCACCACGGCGTCTTCCCCCGGGAGCGCGAGGAAGGCCAGACCTTCATCGTCGACCTGGTGCTGCACATCGACACCCGCCCCGCGGCGGAAGACGACGACCTGGCGAAGACCGTGCACTACGGGGTCGTCGCCGAAGAGGTCGTCGACGTGGTCCAGGGAGAGCCCGTCGACCTGATCGAGACCCTCGCCGAGCGGATCGCCCAGCAGTGCCTCAAGCACGAAGCGGTGGCGCAAGTGGAGGTGGTCGTCCACAAACCGGACGCGCCCATCACCGTCCCCTTCGACGACGTGACCATCACGATCACCCGGAGCCGCGCATGAACAACGGACTGAACGCCCAGAGCGACCCCACCGTCCAGCCGGTACCCGCATCCGTCGTCGAGGCCGTCGACGCCGCGGATGTCACCCTCTCCAACCCCAAGTGGGCCGTGGTCGCGCTCGGCGCGAACCTCGGCAACCGCCTGGAGACCCTCCAGGGCGCCATCGACGCCCTCGGCGACACCCCCGGCCTGCGGGTCAAGGCCGTCTCCCCCGTCTACGAGACGGAGCCCTGGGGCGTGGACCCCGGCTCGCAGCCCTCGTACCTCAACGCGGTCGTCGCCATCAAGACCACCCTGCCGCCGTCCTCGCTCCTGGAGCGCGGCCACGCCATCGAAGAGGCCTTCGACCGCGTCCGCGAGGAGCGCTACGGCCCGCGCACGATCGACGTCGACATCGTCTCGTACGCCGACGTGGTCTCCGACGACCCGGTCCTCACCCTCCCGCACCCCCGGGCCCACCAGCGGGCCTTCGTCCTGGCCCCCTGGCACGACATCGACCCCGAGGCCCTGATCCCCGGCCACGGCCCGGTCTCCGCACTGCTGGCCGAAATCGGCCTGTCGGGCATCACGACGCGCCCCGACCTGGAACTCCGCCTGCCGGAGTAGTCGTTAGCCTGTGGACTGCTGACGGAGTGGTGCCAAGAGCGGGGACGGGCAAGTGAAGCAACTGAGGCCGGCGATCCTGGTCGGCATCTTTTTGATCGCCGGGGTCGTGTCCTGGGCGGGTGCCCGGCTGTGGAATGCGTACGGCAGCCTGCCGGGGGTGCCGCTGGCCGCGCCGATCGTGCTCGCGGTGATCGCCGTGGTGCTCTTCGCGACCGCACTGTCCCTGCGTGCCCGGCTGAAGGCCCAGCGTGAGCGGCGGCCGGGGGCCAAGGGCGTGGAGCCGCTGATGGCGGCCCGCGCCGTGGTCTTCGGGCAGGCCAGTGCCCTGGTGGCGGCGCTCGTGGCGGGGATGTACGGCGGTGTGGGCGTCTTCCTGCTGACGGACTCCCTCGACGTCCCCGCCCGCCGCGACCAGGCCTGGTACGCCGGCTTCTCGGTCCTGGCGGGCGCGGCCGTCATCGCCGCCGCCCTCTTCCTGGAGCACGTACTGAAGCTCCCGGAGGACGACGACACCACGGAAGCCCCGGCCCGCGCCTAGAGGCCCAGGCCGGGCCGGGCCAGGGGTCAGGCCCGGGCCCACAGGCGTGAACGGAAGCTGCACCCGGCTCAGCGGGCCATGATCAGGCTCATGGCCTCGTTACGGGTCGCGGGGTCGCGGAGCTGGCCGCGGACCGCCGAGGTGATGGTCTTCGCGCCGGGCTTGCGCACGCCGCGCATGGTCATGCACATGTGCTCGCACTCGATGACCACGATGACCCCGCGCGGGTCGAGGATCTCCATCAGGGAGTCCGCTATCTGCGTGGTCAGCCGCTCCTGCACCTGCGGGCGGCGGGCGTACACGTCCACCAGGCGGGCCAGCTTCGACAGGCCCGTGATCTTGCCGTCGGTGGACGGGATGTAGCCGACGTGCGCCACACCGTGGAAGGGCACCAGGTGGTGCTCACAGTTGCTCATGACCTCGATGTCCTTGACCAGGACCAACTCGTCATGGCCCAGGTCGAAGGTGGTCGTCAGGACCTCTTCGGGCTTCTGGTACAGGCCGGCGAATATCTCCTTGTACGCCCGCGCCACGCGCGCCGGCGTCTCCAGCAGGCCTTCGCGGTCCGGGTCCTCGCCGACCGCGATCAGGAGCTCTCGGACGGCCGCCTCGGCCCGCTTCTCGTCGAACTCGCCGATCGTGCCCTCGCCACCGGTCAGGGTCACTGGGTCGGTCATCTCTGCCTCGTTCCTGTGTTCCTCGCGGGCACGTGAAAGTGCCGCGCCCCCCAGGCTAGAACCTGGGGGGCGCGGCATCCATTCCGGACCTCGTCGGTCCGTCGCCTTACTCGGCGCGGTCCTCCGGGGAGGGCTCCGGGGACTTCTCCACGGAGACGGCCGGCTGGGTGGCGGCCGAGGTTCCGTTCGCCGAGTTCGTCAGCTGGAGCTCCTTGGGAGAGAGCACCGGCGGGCGGGTCGACGGGGTGCGGTGCGAGGAGCCGGTCCACGCCGGGCGGGCCGGGCGCTTCACGATCGTCGAGAAGACCTCGGCGATCTGCTCCTTGTTCAGCGTCTCCTTCTCGAGGAGGGCGAGGACGAGGTTGTCGAGGACGTCGCGGTTCTCGACCAGGATCTCCCAGGCCTCGTTGTGCGCGGTCTCGATGAGCTTCTTGACCTCTTCGTCGACCAGCGCCGCGACCTCTTCCGAGTAGTCCCGCGGGTGCGACATCTCGCGCCCGAGGAACGGCTCGGTGTTGTCGCCGCCGAACTTGATCGCACCGAGACGCTCGGTCATGCCGTACTGCGTGACCATGGCCCGCGCCGTGGCGGTGGCCTTCTCGATGTCGTTCGCCGCGCCCGTGGTCGGGTCGTGGAAGACCAGCTCCTCGGCCGCGCGCCCGCCCAGCATGTACGCCAGCTGGTCGAGCATCTCGTTGCGCGTGGTCGAGTACTTGTCCTCGTCGGGCAGGACCATGGTGTAACCCAGGGCCCGGCCGCGGGACAGGATCGTGATCTTGTGGACCGGGTCGGAGTTCGGGGAGGCCGCCGCGACCAGGGCGTGTCCGCCCTCGTGGTACGCGGTGATCTTCTTTTCCCGGTCCGACATGATCCGGGTCCGCTTCTGCGGGCCCGCCACGACGCGGTCGATCGCCTCGTCCAGCATGTGGTTGTCGATCAGCTTCAGGTCCGAGCGGGCGGTCAGCAGCGCCGCCTCGTTCAGGACGTTGGCGAGATCGGCACCGGTGAAGCCGGGGGTGCGGCGGGCGACGGCCGAGAGGTCGACGTCCGGTGCGACCGGCTTGCCCTTCTGGTGGACCTTGAGGATCTCCAGACGGCCCTGCATGTCCGGACGGTCGACCGCGATCTGGCGGTCGAAGCGGCCGGGGCGCAGGAGTGCCGGGTCGAGGATGTCCGGACGGTTCGTGGCGGCGATCAGGATGACGCCGCCCTTCACGTCGAAGCCGTCCATCTCGACCAGCAGCTGGTTGAGGGTCTGCTCGCGCTCGTCGTGACCGCCGCCGAGACCCGCACCGCGGTGCCGGCCGACGGCGTCGATCTCGTCGACGAAGACGATCGCCGGGGCGTTGGCCTTGGCCTGCTCGAACAGGTCACGGACACGCGACGCACCGACACCGACGAACATCTCGACGAAGTCGGAACCGGAGATCGAGTAGAAGGGGACACCGGCCTCGCCCGCGACGGCGCGCGCGAGCAGGGTCTTTCCGGTGCCGGGCGGGCCGTACAGCAGCACGCCCTTGGGGATCTTGGCGCCGACGGCCTGGAACTTCGCCGGCTCCTGGAGGAACTCCTTGATCTCGTGGAGCTCCTCGACGGCCTCGTCCGAACCCGCGACATCGGCGAACGTCGTCTTCGGGGTGTCCTTGGTGATGAGCTTGGCCTTGGACTTCCCGAAGTTCATCACTCGGGACCCGCCGCCCTGCATCTGATTCATCAGGAACAGGAACACGACGACGATGAGGACGAAGGGCAGGAGCGAGAGCAGCACGCTCAGGAACGGGCTGGTCTTGTCCGGCGCGACCTTGTAGCCGTCCGGGATCTGACCGGCTTCGTACTTGCTCTGGAGGTTCTGGGCGAGCTGGACGCCCTGGTCCCCGATGTAGTTGGCCTGGAACTTGGTGCCGGAATTGTCGGCGAGCTTCTGGTCCTTCTTCAGCTCGACCTTGATCATCTGGCTGTCGCCGGTGGTGAGCTCGGCGCTCTGCACCTGGCCACTGTTGATCGCCTTGATGACCTCGCTGGTGTCCACCGTCTTGTAGCCGCCGCCGGAGCCGACGACATTCATCAACACGACCACGGCGAGGACGGCCAGCACGATCCACATGACCGGCCCACGGAAGTATCGCTTCACGTCCATCCATACGGGGCGCCAGGCACCCCGTCCCTCCTGCCCGTAGGTAAATGCTGCTGTGAGTAAAGACTGTTCTTCGGAATGTACCCCTGTATTGTCACCCGCGGCCTCGTGGGACGGCTGACAGACCCGCCTTCCCATGCTCCAACGGCGGGAATCGTTCCAGGGTTCCCCTGCCGGGGCAGCCGGTCCGGCCGCCCCCGCCGGTGACCGCCGCCTCAGCCGCCGTAGACGTGCGGGGCGAGCGTGCCGACGAACGGCAGGTTGCGGTACTTCTCCGCGTAGTCGAGGCCGTAGCCGACGACGAACTCGTTCGGGATGTCGAAGCCGACCCACTTCACGTCGATGGCGACCTTCGCGGCGTCGGGCTTGCGCAGCAGCGTGACGACCTCGAGGGAGGCGGGCTCGCGGGAGCCCAGGTTCGACAGCAGCCAGGAGAGCGTCAGGCCCGAGTCGATGATGTCCTCGACGATCAGGACGTGCTTGCCCTTGATGTCGGTGTCCAGGTCCTTCAGGATCCGGACCACGCCCGAGGACTGGGTCCCGGCGCCGTAGGAGGACACCGCCATCCAGTCCATGGTGAGCGGGGTGGACAAGGCGCGCGCCAGGTCCGCCATGACCATGACCGCGCCCTTGAGGACACCGACGATGAGCAGGTCCTTGCCCGCGTACTCCGCGTCGATCTTCGCGGCCAGCTCGGCCAGCTTCGAGTCGATCTCTTCCTTGGTGATGAGCACCGACTGGAGGTCGCTGCCCATGTCCTTCTCGTCCACCCGCATCACTTTCGTTGTCGGCCGGGGCTCCGGGGGGTGCCCCCGGAGGACTCAGCCGTGTTCAGCACCAATCAGCCCTGCCGGATGACAAGTCTGCCACCCTGCCGCTGGGCCTCGACCCGGCCGGGCAGGTTGATGGCGCCCTGGCCTCGCCATCCGGTGATGAGCCGGTCGACTTCCTCGATGTGGCGGGCGAAGAGGGAGCCTGCGGGGGAGCCCGCCGCGACCACGGCGCGGCGCAGTACGCGGCGCCGTACGGCCGGGGGCAGGGCGTAGAGCTTGGCGCACTCCAGGCGGCCGTCCTCGTCCCGTACGCCGGTCTCGGCTTCGGCGGCCCAGGCGTCCAGGGCGTCGGCGTCGTCACGGGACAGCTGGGCGGTGCGGGCGAGCGCTTCGACGACTCCCTTGCCGAGCGCCTTCTCGAGGGCGGGCAGTCCCTCGTGGCGCAGCCGGGAGCGCGTGTAGGCGGGGTCGATGTTGTGCGGGTCGTCCCAGACGGCCAGGGACTGGACCATGCAGGCCTTGCGGGCGGTCTGGCGGTCCACCTGGAGGAAGGGTCGGCGGTAGCGGTTCGTCCGGCCGGGGCCGCCGGACTTCTCGGCCATGCCGGAGAGGGAGCGGATGCCGGAGCCGCGGGCGAGGCCCAGCAGGACGGTTTCGGCTTGGTCGTCGCGGGTGTGGCCGAGCAGCACCGCGACGGCGCCCAGCCGGTCGGCGGCCTCGTCCAGGGCCGCGTAGCGGGCGTCACGGGCGGCGGCCTCGGGTCCGCCGCCACGGCCGACGCGCACGGCGACGGACTCCACCGGGTCGAGGCGGAGCGCGGTCATACGGGTGAGGACCTCGGCGGCGCGCAGGTCGGAGCCGGCCTGGAGCCCGTGGTCGACGGTGATGCCGCCGGCCCGGATGCCGAGCTTGGGGGCCTCGAAGGCGAGGGCGGAGGCGAGCGCCATGGAGTCGGCGCCGCCGGAGCAGGCGACGAGCACGAGTGGCGGGGTGCCGCCGGGGGTGCGACCGTCGGTGCCACGGCCTGCGACGGCGGAAGTGGCGGCGGATGCGGAAGCGTGAGCGGGAAGCTCGGTGAGGTCGGTCAGGACGTCGTGGAGTACGCGGCGGACCGCCAGGCGTATCGCTGCGACCGCAGGATGGGGACCCATGTCCGGTGCCCTTCGGTGGAGTTCGGATGCCTCGGAGGCTTGGGGAGGGTGATGCGGGGGGTGTGCCGGGGGTGCTGTCCGACGTCCCCGCGGAGCGGGGATGTCACTCAGAGTGCGTCGATGGTGACAGAACCGAGCCGTTCCCCGAGCATCGCACGCCCTTCCACGGCCCACGGTCCCTCGGACGGGTGACGCTGCTTCCCCCAGAGGGACATGTTTACGCCCCTCGTGTCACTCCGCTTCACTTCCCTTGGTTCTCTTCGCTCCCCTTTCGGTGCACGCGGGCGACCCAGTCCGCGGGCTTCGCGATCTCGGCCTTGGTCGGCAGCGTGTTCGGGGAGGTCCAGACCCGGTTGAAGCCGTCCATGCCCACCTGGCCGACGACGGCCCGTACGAAGCGCTCGCCGTCGCGGTACTGGCGCAGCTTCGCGTCGAGTCCGAGCAGCTTGCGCAGGGCGGCGTCGAGGCGGCCCGCGCCGCTGGCCCGGCGCTGCTGGAACTTCTCCCGGATCTCGGCGACCGAGGGCACCACCTCGGGGCCGACCCCGTCCATCACGAAGTCGGCGTGGCCCTCCAGCAGGGACATGACGGCGGTGAGGCGGGCCAGCACCTCGCGCTGCTCGGGCGTCTGCACGAGCTCGACCAGGGAGCGGCCGTCCTCGCCCCGCTCGGCGTCGGGCCGGGCGCCGGCGAAGGACTGGGCGGCCTCGCGCAGCCGCTCCAGCACGGTCATCGGGTCGACCTCGGTGGCGGCGAGGAACGTCTGGATTTCGCCCTCAAGGTGCTCGCGGAGCCACGGGACGGCCGTGAACTGGGTACGGTGCGTCTCCTCGTGCAGGCACACCCAGAGCCGGAAGTCGTGCGGGTTCACCCCCAGCTCGCGCTCCACGTGCACGATGTTCGGCGCGACGAGCAGCAGGCGGCCGCCGCTCCCCGGGGAGCCCGGCAGCTCGCGGGTGACCGGCGCGAAGGTCTCGTACTGGCCCAGCACGCGGGAGGCCAGGAAGCTGAGCAGCATGCCCAGCTCGACGCCGGTGACCTTGCCGCCGACCGCGCCGAACACGGCCGCGCCGGGGGTGCCGGCGCGGCGGTCCTGCATCTTGCCGAGCAGTGGCGCCAGGAGCTCGCGGAAGCCGGCCACATTGGCCCTGATCCAGCCGGCCCGGTCCACGACGAGGACGGGTGTGTCGGGGACGCCGCCGCTCTCGGGCAGCATCCGGGTGAACTCGCGTACGTGCCGTTCCGAGGTCTTGGCGTGCCTGCGCAGCTCCGCGACGACGGCCCGGGCCTCGCCCCGGCCGACCTCCGGGCCGGGGCGCACGAGCCGGGTCGCGGTCGCCACCGCGAGGTTCCAGTCGACCATCTCCGCACCACCGATGCTCGTCATGCGTCAACCGTACGTGGAGCAGCCCCCGGGCGGACCCCCCAGGAAGCCGTCAGGAAGCCGTCAGGAAGCCGTCGCGACCGCGGCGGCCAGCTTGTCGAGGGCCTTCTCGGCGCCCTCCGCGGCCGGGCTGTTCGCCGTGAGGAAGGCGAAGGCCAGCAGTCGCCCGGAGGGGTCCACGACGGTTCCGGCGAGGGAGTTGACCCCGGTCAGGGTTCCCGTCTTGGCCCGCAGCACGCCGGCCGCCGGGGAGGTGCCGGCATTGCGGGTGCGCAGGGTGCCGGTGAAGCCGGCGACGGGCAGTCCGGTGAGTACGGGGCGCAGCTCGGGCCGCCGGGGGTCGGCGGCCTCGGCGAGCAGGCCGGTCAGCAGGCCGGTGCTGACCCTGTCGCTACGGTCCAGGCCGCTGCCGTCGGCGAAGCGGCAGCCGGCGACGTCGACTCCGAGCGAGGCGAGCCGGTCGGTGACGGCCTGCGCGGCGCCCTCGAAGCTGGCGGGCCGGCCGGAGGCGAGGGCGGTCTGGCGGGCCAGCGCCTCGGCGATGTCGTTGTCGCTGTTGGTCAGCATCCGCTCGACGAGCCCGGCCAGCGGGGTCGAGAGGGTGGTGGCGAGCGGTACCGCGCCGGCCGGGGCCGTGGCCCTGGCGGGTTCGCCGGTGACCTTGATGCCGCGCTCCTTGAGCAGGGCGGCGAAGGCGCGGGCGGTGTCCCCGGAGGGGTCCTCGGTGCGTTCGACCGGCCCGGAGCCGGAGTCGTCGGGGCGGCCCTCGTCGGCCGTCAGGGCGGTGACGGGGGCGAGGTTGTCGTTGCGGCCGATCGGGTGGCGGACGGCGCCGGTGTACAGGGAGTCGTCGTAGCCGAGGCCCACCGTGTCGGTACCCGCGCCCTTGAGGGCCTGCGCGGTGTCGGCGGCCAGGGCGACGAGGCTGCCGCCGGGGCCGGCGGGGGCCTTCTTCTTCGCGGTGAGCGAGGGGTCGCCGCCGCCGGCCAGGACGATCTGGCCGGGGCCGGCGCCGGGGGTCACGGTGGTCCGGATCCGGTGCTCGGGCCCGAGGGCGGCGAGCGCTGCCGCGGCGGTTGCGATCTTGATGGTGGAGGCGGGGGTCATGGCCTCCCGCGCCCCGGACTCGTACAGGACCTGCCCGGTGGCGGTGTCTATCACCGAGGCGCTGCGCACGTTCCCCAGCGCGGGGTCCGCGAGCAGCGGCCGGAGCGCGGCGGCGAGCCCGGCGGGGTCCACCGCCCCGGCCTTCGCGGCGCCGCCGCCGGGGCCGACTGCGGCCAGCACCCCGGGGGCGCTCGGGGCGGTCTGCGGGAGCGTTCCGGCCGCGTCGCCGCCGTGATCTGCGCCACCCATGAGGCTCCAGGAGGCGGCCTTGTCCCGCTCGGCCTTACGCTGGCCGGAGTCCCAAGGACCGGCGGCGGTCACCGCCACCGCCGAAAGGGCGAGGCCGGCGACGGCCGACCCGGCGATGAGCTGCCACGTCTTGGCCAATGGCACCTCGGACCAGCCCCTTTCGCGATCACACATATGCGTGAGGGACACTTAACCACTGCGTCTTGCCGCGAGCATGGCACCCCACCCGGCAGGGCTGGGCCGGACGCGCGCGTATTGAATCAAATGCGGTCTCGAAGCGATTCAGGCTGCTGAAGCTGATCATGGAGGAGCAGGACGTGGAGTTCGACGTCACCATCGAGATCCCCAAGGGTTCGCGGAACAAGTACGAGGTGGACCACGAGACCGGCCGGATCCGTCTGGACCGTCGCCTCTTCACCTCGACCAGCTACCCGGCCGACTACGGCTTCGTCGAGAACACCCTCGGCGAGGACGGCGACCCGCTGGACGCGCTGGTCATCCTTGACGAGCCGACCTTCCCGGGCTGCCTCATCAAGTGCCGCGCGATCGGCATGTTCCGCATGACGGACGAGGCGGGCGGCGACGACAAGCTGCTGTGCGTGCCGGCGTCCGACCCGCGTGTGGAGCACCTGCGGGACATCCACCACGTGTCCGAGTTCGACCGCCTGGAGATCCAGCACTTCTTCGAGGTCTACAAGGACCTGGAGCCGGGCAAGTCGGTCGAGGGTGCGGACTGGGTCGGCCGCGCGGAGGCCGAGGCCGAGATCGAGGCCTCGTACAAGCGCCTTGAGGCCCAGGGCGGCCACCACTAGGCTCCGCCGGTGAGCGGGGCCGACGGGGGTTTCCCCCGCCGGCCCCTCCGGCACGACAGCGGGCGGTACCCCCCGGCGGGGGTGCCGCCCGCTGTCGCGTTCCCGCGCCGGCGTCGGTGGATGGCCCGGCGGGGCACAGGGCCCTGCCCCGGGGGGCTGGGGAGGAAACGGTTCCGCATACTGATACCGCTGGTGGTCGCAAGAGTGGAGGACGCGTGGCGGAGGCCGACGGGGCAGAGGACAGAAAGCCCACGTCCGACGAGGCGCACAGCGCCTTCACTCCTCCGCCGGGCATGGGGCCGGAAGCTTCCGAGGAGGATCAGCCGACCTCGGAGTTCGCCGTCCCCGACGGCTTGGCGGCGCTGCCCGTCGAGCCGGAGGAGGGTTCCGCTTTCGCGACCCCGGCCACCTACAGCGCCGCGCAGTCCCCGCCCGCCTACACCCCCGGCCCGGGCTTCCCCGTCGCCTCCCCCTGGCAGGACCGCATGCGCACGATGCTGCGCATGCCGGTCGACGTACGGCCCGTTCCCGAGCCGGTGCAGAAACAGACCGAGGCCGGGCCCGCCGTGGGCCGCGTGCTCGACCTCACCCTGCGCATCGGCGAGCTGCTGCTCGCGGGGGGCGAGGGCGCCGAGGACGTGGAGGCCGCGATGTTCGCGGTGGCCCGCAGCTACGGGCTGGACCGCTGCGAGCCCACCGTCACCTTCACCATGCTGTCCATCACCCACCAGCCCTCGCTCGTGGACGACCCGGTCTCGGCGAACCGGACCGTGCGCCGCCGCGGTACCGACTACAACCGGCTCGCGGCCGTGTTCCGCCTGGTGGACGACATCAGCGCCCACGAGATCGACATCTCGCTGGAGGAGGCCTACCGCCGCCTCGCCGAGATCCGCCGCAACCGGCACCCGTACCCCGGCTGGATGCTGACGGCCGCCGCCGGACTGCTCGCCGGGGCGGCCTCCACGCTCGTCGGCGGCGGGGTCCTCGTCTTCTTCGCGGCGGCCGTCGGCGCGGTCCTGGGCGACCGCCTCGCCTGGCTGTGCGCCGGGCGCGGGCTGCCGGAGTTCTACCAGTTCGTGGTCGCCGCCATGCCGCCCGCCGCGATCGGGGTCGCGCTGAACATGACGGGGATCGACGTACGCGCCTCCGCCGTGATCACCGGCGGACTGTTCGCGCTGCTGCCGGGACGAGCCCTGGTCGCGGCCGTGCAGGACGGCCTGACCGGCTTCTACATCACCGCGTCCGCCCGGCTGCTGGAGGTGATGTACCTCTTCATCGGCATCATCATGGGCGTCCTCGTCGTGCTCTACGTCGGCCTGCAGTTCGACTCCTCCCCGCGGCCGGAGGAGGTCCTGCAGATCACCGATCGGCCGCTGCTGCAGATCGCGGCCTCGATGGTGCTGGTCTTCACCTTCGCGATCCTGCTCCAGCAGGAGCGCTCCACCGTGTGGATCGTGACCCTGAACGGCGGGGTCGCCTGGGTGACGTACGGGGCCCTGCACTACGCCGGCGGCATCCCGCCGGTGCCGTCCACCGCCGTCGCCGCCGGGCTGGTCGGCCTCTTCGGGCAGCTCTTCTCCCGCTACCGCTTCGCCTCGGCCCTGCCGTACGTGACGGCTGCCATCGGCCCGCTGCTGCCGGGCTCGGCGACGTACTACGGGCTGCTGCTGATCGCCGAGAACCGGCTCAACGAAGGCCTCGGCTCCCTCACGAACGCCGCCGCGATCGCCCTGGCCATCGCGATCGGGGTGAACCTCGGTTCGGAGACCTCCCGGCTGTTCATGCGGATCCCGGGGGCCACGAGCGCCGCCAAGCGCCGGGCCGCCAAGCGCACCCGCGGCTTCTAGGAGCCTCCCGGACACGCGAAAGCCCCGGCGGACCCTCGCGGGTCCCCGGGGCCTTCGAACGGGCCGGCAGTGGTCTCAGCGCTTGGCGTGGCGGCCGCCGCGCTGGCCCGGGGCCTGCGGGTCCTCGCCCGCGACGGGCTGGTCTCCGGAGGCGGCCGCCTTCTTCTCCTTGCGGCTCTTCAGCACCTCGAAGATCACCGGGATGACGGAGATCAGGACGATGACGATGAAGATCGGCTCGACGTTCTTCTTGATGATCTCGAACTGGCCGAGCTGGTAGCCCAGGACCGTGACGCCCGCGCCCCACAGGACGCCGCCGATGACGTTGAAGGTCAGGAAGGTGCGGTACTTCATCGCGGTCGCGCCGGCGACCATCGGCGCGAAGGTGCGGATGATCGGCACGAAGCGCGCGAGCACGATGGCCTTGGGGCCGTGCTTCTCCATGAAGTCGTGCGCCGCGTCGAGGTTCTCGCGCTTGAAGAGCCTGGAGTTCGGCCGGTTGAAGATCTTGGGCCCGAAGACCTTGCCGATCATGTAGCCGACCTGGTCACCGAGGATCGCCGCGGCCACGATCAGGGCGCAGACCAGCCACAGCGGCTGCGAGATCGTGCCGCTCGCGACGAACAGGCCCGCCGTGAACAGCAGCGAGTCCCCGGGCAGGAACGCGAAGAGGCCCGACTCCGCGAAGACGATGACCAGGATGCCGATCAGACCGAATTGCCCGATCAGATACTCCGGGGACAGCCACTCAGGGCCGAGCGCAAGCGTATTCACGAGTTCCGGGATCTCCTGGATCGGGGGGTGTCGGCGGTGCGAGCGAACTCGACGGGTGGTTCCAATTATGAACGCATACGGCCCCCCGCAGGTTCCAGGTACCTGAGGGGGCCGTGCGAGGAACGTTCCGCTTACGCCTTGCGCACCGCGTTCGCCATGATCGCGTCGCGGAGGAAGACCGCCAGCCCGGGGCGCACGGCGTCGTAGTGCGCCGCGAAGCGCTCGTCGGCGACGTACATCTCACCCAGGCAGGTGTGCATCTCGTACGGGCAGTCGTAGTGGTTGCCGCTGATCCAGCCGCGGTGCTCCTCGGCCAGGTCCATGGCCTGCTCGCAGTCGGCCGCCGCGCCGGAGTCCAGCACGGCGGCGAGCCGCCGGCTGACGTCCTCCGCCTGGCGCTGGATCCGCAGCCAGTCCTCCTTGGTGTACGAGGCCGCGCGGCGGGCGGACTCCTTGTACGCGTCGGTGCCGCCCCAGCGCTGCTCGGCCTCGGCCGCGTACTGGTCGGGGTCGAACTCCCCGAAGACCTCGAACTTCTCCTCGGGCGTGAGGTTGATGCCCACGTTCCTCGCCTCCATGGCGTGCTCAACGGCCTTGGCCATCTGCTGGAGCCGGTCGATCCGGCCGGACAGGAGGGCGTGCTGCCGGCGCAGGTGCTCCCTCGGGTCCGAGTCCGGGTCGTCCAGCAGGACCGAGACCTCTTCGAGCGGGAAGCCGAGCTCCCGGTAGAACAGGATCTGCTGCAGCCGGTCGAGGTCGGCGTCGTCGTACCGCCGGTGTCCCGCGTGGCTGCGGCCGCTCGGGGAGAGCAGCCCGATCTCGTCGTAGTGGTGCAGGGTGCGCACCGTGACTCCGGCGAATCCGGCGACCTGTCCCACGGAGTAGCCCACCTTCATCCGCTCCTCTGGTCGGGTACGCCCCTCACCGTGGTCCCTCACGTGGCGTGAGGTGCAAGTCCGGCGTCCTTCAGCCCATGGCGCGGGTGCCGTCGAGGGACTCGCGGACGATGTCCGCGTGCCCCGCGTGGCGGGCGAACTCCTCGACCAGGTGCAGGAGCATCCAGCGCATGGAGACCTTGCCGTCCTTGGGGAACCAGGGCGCCTGCGGGAGCGGGAACATGTCGTCGAGGCTCGGGACGGCCGCGATGAAGGCCTCCGTCTCGCGGGCGATCCCGTCCCAGAAGCCCAGGACTCCGGGGACGGTCTCGTCCTCGACCAGCCGGAAGGCCTCGGTCCGGGTCTCCGGGGTGCGCTGCCGCTCGTTCTCCCGCTGCTGGGCCATCCGCAGCCAGGCGACCTCGACCTCGGCCACGTGCTTGGCCAGGCCGGACAGCGAGAGCTCGCTGGCGCTGGGGCGGCTCGCGGCCTGCTCCTCGGTCAGCCCCTCCAGCGTTTCGCGGATCGCCGTGCGCTGGGCCTCGACGAAGGACAGGAGCGTGCCGCGCTCGTCGCCGGGAACCTCAGTGGAAAGCTGGGCCATGACCTGAACCACCTTCTGTGTTGGGTGTCTCGCCTGCTGACAAGAACCACGTTACGGAGCCTTGCGGTCAGCCACGGTCCTCAATGCGGGGCGTTCTCCCCGTCCGGTCGAAGTGCCGGCAGCGCGGAGGCGGGCTTGGGGAGCAGGGCCTTGGAGAGGTCCTGCCGGCCCGTCGGGTCCAGCCCGTACATCGCCTCGTAGATCTTGCGGACCGCCGGGCCGGAGGCCCCGGAGCCGGTGCCGCCCTGGGAGATCGTCATCACGATCGCGTAGTCCTCGGTGTACGAGGCGAACCACGAGGTGGTCTGCTTGCCCTGGACCTCGGCCGTGCCCGTCTTCGCGTGCATCGGGATCTGCTTCTGCGGCCAGCCGCCGAAGCGCCAGGCGGCGCTGCCGGTGGTGGCGACCGCCGCGAGGGCCCCGTCGATGTCGTCGCGCAGCTTCGCGTCCATCGGCAGCCGGCCCTGCTCCTTCGGCGCGAGCTCGCGGACCGAGGTGCCGTCGGCGCTCACGACCGCCTTGCCGATGCTCGGCTGGTGGAGGGTGCCGCCGTTGGCGATGGCCGCGTAGACCGACGCCATCTGGACCGGCGTGACGAGGGTGTCGCCCTGGCCGATCGAGTAGTTGATCGCGTCGCCCTCGCGCAACTGGTTGCCCTGGCGGCAGTTCTCGTAGGCGATCTTCTCGGCGAAGCTGCCGTCCTTCTTGCCGTCCCGGCACCAGGCGGCCTTGTTCGCCTCGAAGAAGTCCTTCTTCCACTGCCGGTCGGGGACCCGGCCGGTCACCTCGTTCGGCAGGTCGATGCCCGTGGGCTTGCCCAGGCCGAACTCGTGGGCCGTCTTGAAGAACCAGTCGGCGGGGCCCTTCTTCGGGTTGATCCCGCCGTCCTTCTTCCACTCCCGGTCCGCGATGCCGTAGTAGACGGTGTCGCAGGAGACCTCCAGCGCCCGGCCGATGGTGATGTCGCCGTAGCCCTGGGACTCGAAGTTCGTGAAGGTCTGGCTGCCGACCGAGTACGAGCTCGGGCAGCCGTAGCGGGCGTTGAAGGGGTACCCCGCATTGACCGCGGCGGTCGAGGAGACCACCTTGAAGATCGAGCCCGGGGCCGCCTGGCCCTGGATCGCCCGGTTCAGCAGCGGGTAGTTGGACTCCTTGTCGGTGAGTCCCGCGTAGTCCTTGGCGGAGATGCCGCCCACCCAGGCGTTCGGGTCGTACGTCGGGTTGGACGCCATCGCGACGACCCGGCCGGTCTTGGCCTCCATCACGACGACCGCGCCCGAGTCGGCCTCGTAATTCTTGTGCGTGATCTTGTCGTAGGTATCGCGCGCCTCGAGCATCGCGTTGTTCAGCTCGCGCTCGGCCACCGCCTGCACGCGCGAGTCGATCGAGGTCACGACGTTCGAGCCGGGCTGCGCCTTGTCGGCCTGGGCCTGGCCGATGACCCGCCCGAGGTTGTCGACCTCGTAGCGGGTGATGCCCGCCTTGCCGCGCAGCTCCTTGTCGTACGTGCGTTCCAGGCCCGAGCGGCCCACCTGGTCGGAGCGCAGGTAGGGCGAGTCGGAGTTCTTCGCCTTGGCTATCTCCGCGTCGGTGACCGGCGAGAGGTAGCCGAGCACCTGCGAGGTGTTGGCCTGGTCGGGGGCGGCGTAGCGGCGCAGGGCGGTGGGCTCCGCGCTGATCCCCGGGAACTGCTCGGCGTGCTCCCGTATCTCCAGCACCTGGTCCGTGGTCGCCTCGGCGGTGATGGGGATCGGCTGGTACGGGGAGCCGTTCCAGCAGGGCTTGGGGGTCTTGCCGTCGCACAGCCGGACGGTGTTGACCACGTCCTCCGGCTTCAGGCCGAGGACTCCGGCGAGCCGGGTCAGGACGTCCTTGCCGCGGTCCTTCATCTTCGACAGGTCGGTGCGGCTGGCCGAGACGACGAGACGGGTCTCGTTGTCGGCGAGCGGGACCCCGCGGGAGTCGAGGATGGCGCCGCGCACGGCGGGCTGGACCACCTGCTGGGTGTGGTTGTTCTTCGCCTCGTCCGTGTATTCCTGGCCGTTGCGTATCTGCAGGAACCAGAGGCGCCCGCCGAGGGTCAGCAGCAGTGAGAACACGACCACCTGGATGATCACGAGCCGGTTCTGGACCCGGGGCGTCCGCCCGGTCTCCGGTATGTTGCTCAACTCGGCTCTCCCCGGGACGCGTCCTGCCTGACCCGGCCGAGTCTAGGGGTGTCTAGAACGGGAAACGGGTCCGGCCGTGCTGAACGGAGATCCATTTCTGCGTCGTGAAGGCTTCCACCGTCGCCTCGCCGTTGAGCCGGCCCAGGCCCGAGGCCTTCTCCCCACCGAAGGCGGCCAGCGGCTCGTCCCCGATCGTGGAGTCGTTGACGTGGATCATTCCCGTCTCGATCCGCTGCGCGAAGCGCACCCCGCGCTCCACGTCCCGCGTGTGCACGGCGCCGCTCAGCCCGTACGGGGTCGCGTTGGTCAGGCGTACGGCCTCGTCCTCGCCGTCGAAGACCACCAGCAGCGCCACCGGGCCGAAGATCTCCTGGCTCAGCAGCGGGGAGTCCTCGGGGAGCCCGGCCAGTACGGTCGGCTCGACCAGGTTGCCGCGCGTAGATCCCCGTACGAGCGCCTGCGCGCCCTCCTCGACCGCGCGGTCCACGAGGGCGGTCAGGGCGTCGGCCTGGAAGGAGTTGATCAGCGGACCGATGTGGGTGTCGGCCTCGTGCGGGTCGCCGGTCTTCAGGCCGCGCACCCGCGCGGTGAACTTCTCGGTGAACTCCTCGGCGACGGCCGCGTCGACCAGGATCCGGTTGGCGGCCATGCAGACCTGGCCCTGGTAGACGAAGCGGCTGAAGACCGCCGCGTCCACCGCGTAGTCGAGGTCGGCGTCGTCGAGGACGACGAGCGCGCTGTTGCCGCTGAGCTCCAGGACCGTGCGCTTGAAGTGGCGGGCGGCGACCGCTCCGACGTGCCGGCCGACCCGGTCGGAGCCCGCGAAGGAGATCACCTTGGGGACGGGGTGGGTCAGGATCGCGTCGCCTATCTCGGCGATGTCGGTGACCAGGACGTTGAGCAGTCCGGCCGGGAGCCCGGCGTCCTCGAAGATCTTGGCGATGACCCCGCCGCCGACGACGGGGGCGTTCTGGTTCGGCTTGATGACGACCGCGTTGCCCAGGGCGAGGGCCGGGGCGACCGACTTCAGGGTGACGAGGAAGGGGAAGTTGAAGGGGCTGATCACGGCGATGACCCCGACCGGGAGGCGCTGGACCCGGTTCTCCTTGCCCTCCACCGGCGAGGGCAGGATGCGGCCCTCGGGGCGGACGGCCAGCTGCATGGCCTCGCGGATGAACTCCATGGCGAGGCGGACCTCGTACTCGGCCTTGGGACGGGTCCCGCCGAGCTCGTCGATCATCGCCTCGACGATCTCCTTCTCGCGCTCCTCGGTGATCCGCAGGGCGCGCTCCAGGACGGCACGTCTGGTGAAGGGGCTGGTGGCGGCCCATTCCTTCTGGGCCCGCTCGGCGCCGCGGTAGGCCCGGTCCACCTGCTCGACGGTGGCCACCGTGATGGCCGCGAGCTTCTCCCCGTTGTACGGGTTGACGTCGATGATGTCCCACGACCCGGTGCCGGCCAGCCATTCGCCGTCGATGTACTGGTGAGCCAGGTCCTCGAATATGGACATGCCATCCCTTACTGCGAGCGCGCACCCGTGCGCTGCACCGGAGACCGATCGGTCGTCATGCACTGATCAGACGTCATACTACGTGCGGATCAGGACAGTTGGAGCAGGCCCCGGAGGAGATCCCGGGTCCTGTCGGCGTCGGGGCAGTCTGCCTGCAACCGCTCCATCGCCCTTTCGTACTGCCCCACTTCCTCGTCTTTGTCGAGGTAGAGGGCACTGGTGAGCTGTTCCAGATAGACGATGTCCTGGAGATCGGACTCCGGGAAGCGCAGCAGGGTGAAGGCGCCGCTCTCACCGGCGTGGCCGCCGAAGGAGAACGGCATGACCTGAAGCTGCACGTTCGGCCGCTGGGAGACCTCGATGAGGTGCTCGAGCTGACCGCGCATCACGTCGCGGTCGCCGTACGGGCGGCGCAGCGCGGCCTCGTCGAGCACGGCGTGGAAGACCGGGGCGTTCTCGGAGACCAGTACCTTCTGGCGTTCCAGGCGCAGTGCGACGCGTCGGTCGATCTCGGCGCGGGTGGCGCCGGGCATGCCGCGGCTGACGACGGCCTGGGCGTAGGCCTCCGTCTGCAACAGGCCGTGCACGAACTGCACTTCGTAGATGCGGATGAGCGAGGCCGCGCCCTCCAGGCCGATGTACGTCTGGAACCATCCGGGCAGCACGTCGCCGTAACTGTGCCACCAGCCCGTCGCGTTGGCCTCGCGGACCAGTCCCAGCAGGGACTCGCGCTCCGCGCTGTCCGTGACTCCGTAGAGCGTGAGGAGGTCCTCGACGTCTCTGGCCTTGAAGCTCACCCTTCCCAACTCCAAGCGGCTGATCTTCGATTCGGATGCGCGGATCGAGTAGCCGGCCGCCTCACGGGTGATGCCGCGGGATTCTCGGAGTCGCCTGAGCTGTGAGCCCAGGAGGATGCGGCGCACCACAGAACCGCTGGCTTCTGCGGTCACTAGTCCTGCCCTCCCCATCGCAATGGTTGCGCGTGGTCTGCGCGTGGTGTGCGTCGCGGGGCCCCCGTACCCCAGGGCCCGCAGTCTGCCACCAAAACGCATCGGTCCGTACTCGTTCTGTAACGGAATCCGGCGTCCCGGAAAAGAAGTCCGTAAGTATGCGTAGGAAGAAATGAGCAAGAACCATCACGGGAGTGGACAGGTCCGGCGCGTGCACGTGCATCTGCCCTTGCATCCGGCTTCCGCATTCGGAACCATGGTGCCGCGCACCTGCGTGCTCTTCGCGCCGGCGCGGGACCCACCCCGCAGTTCTTTCTGGGCAGAGTTGCCGCTCTGCCCGCGAATCCCGGGAGTGCCTCGCATGGGGACGAATGGATCGACCATGCTCGAGCCGTTACGGCAGGGGCTGCCCCCGGTCGACCCCACGGCTGTCTCCGGGTCCGCCTCCTGCGCTCTGCCCGCCCGGTACGAGGCGGTGCGGGGCGCCCGTTCGTTCACCCGGTCGACGCTCGCCCAGTGGGGCCTCGACGACCGCTTCGACGACGTGGCCCTGGTCGTCTCCGAACTCGTCACCAACGCGCTCCGCCATGCCCTGCCTGAGGATGCGTGCGGCAGCGGCGAGCCGGAGCCGCCCGTGCGACTTCACCTGATGCGGTGGACCACCCGGCTGGTGTGCGCGGTGCGCGACCCCAGCGAGGACCGGCCGGGCGGGGCGTTCGTGCCGGAGCGCACCGACGAGAACTGCGACCTGGAGTCGGGGCGCGGGCTGTTCCTCGTGGACTCCTACAGCGACAGCTGGGGCTGGCACCCGCTCGCGGGACGGCTGACCGGCAAGGTGGTCTGGGCGCTGTTCATGCTCCAGGAAGCCTAGCGATACCGAAAGTCATACATATACGACAACTGGCCGGGGTTGATCATTTCGATCAGTCCCGGCCAGTGCACGTGCATGGCTTGATTTTGGCGCCGTTCCGGTCAGCCGATCAGGTGGTCGAACTCGCCGTCCTTGACGCCCAGCAGCAGAGCCTCTATCTCGGCCGGCGTGTACACGAGCGCCGGACCGTCCGGAAAGCGTGAGTTGCGCATGGCAACGTCACCGCCGGGCAGTTTCGCGAACTCCACGCAGGAACCCTGCGAGTTGCTGTGTCTGCTCTTCTGCCAGGCCACGCCGTCGAGTTCTGCAGCTGCCATCCCGTTGTACGCGTGGTCCACAGGAAGCCCCCGATAGTGCAGATGTCAACTGCACCGGATCATAGCTGTGTTCATAAGCGCCTGCATGGGCAGATGCACGTGCACGCGCTGTGCCCTCTTGATCACAGCTCTGCGCACTGCTAATGGCGGGTCTCCGCGCGGGAGGCTGGCCCCAGCGCCTGCGAGACCTCGTCCAGCGACTCCAGGATCTGGTCCGCCGCCCCGCGCAGCACCCCCGACTCCGGGGCGCCCCAGTCCGCCGACAGCTCCCGCACCCCGTCCCACCGCGGGACCCGCCGCTCGCGCACCGCCTTCGCGCCCTCCCGCGTCGCCGTGCGCAGCGCCCGGGCCAGGGCGGCCGCGCCCGGCACCGGGGCCTGGGCGCGGTCCGGGAGGTGGGCCTCCAGCAGCATCACGCTCTGGCCCAGCGCGGCCAGGGCGTGGGCCGCCTCGTCGGCGGCCGCGCGGGAGATGCCGCGGTGGCGCACCGGCTCCCCCTCGGCCCGGTCCAGCGCGTCCTGCCAGGCGATCCGGGCGTCGCGGGACGCCAGCAGCGCCCGGCGGACCTCCCCGCGCGCGGCCCCGGCCGGGTCGGCGTACTGCCCGAGCACGGCGGCCGCGTACTCCCCGAGGGCCTCGACCCAGTCGGCCAGCCGGGTGCGCAGCCGCGGGGTCTCCCAGGCCGGGTAGAGGGCGTACCCGAGCATCGCCAGCAGCCCGCCGAGCAGGGTCAGGCTCACCCGGTCGGGCACGGTCTGGTCCCAGCGGACCCCGCCCATGCCGAGCAGGAAGACGACGTACGCGGAGACGAAGAGCTGCGCGACCGCGTACCCGGTGCGCATCAGTACGTACATCAGGCCCGCGCTGACCACGGCGAGGAAGCCCGACAGGTACATCCCCGGCTGCACGAGCTGCACGACGGCGGTCGCCACGGCCACCCCGACCAGGGTGCCGCAGAAGCGGGCGACGGCCCGGGAGTACGTCTGGGTGAAGTCGGGCCGCATCACCATGACGGAGGCCATCGGGGCCCAGTAGGCGTGCCCCAGCGGCAGCGCCTGGCCGATGACGTAGCCCGCGCAGGTCACGGCGGTGACGCGCAGGGCGTGCCGCAGGATGGGCGAGCCGGGCCGCAGTTCGGCCCGTACGGCCTTCAGCACCACCGGCACCAGCGCGAGCAGCGTGGGCCGCAGCATCGACTCGCCGGGGTCGGCCGTGCGCCCGGAGCCCGGCTCGGCCGTCTCCAGTACGTCGTCCAGCAGCGCGGCGAGCCGGCGCGCGGCCCGCAGCGGCGCCCCGTCGAGGAGGTCCGCCGTGTCGGGGGACTTCAGCACCGCGAGGTCCGGGGCGGGCAGGCGTACGGGCTCCCCGTGCCGGATCGCCCGCTCGGCGGCGTCCAGCACCGACCCGGCCGCCGCGAGCAGTTCCCGTACCCGGTCGCGCGCCGGCCCCTCGGCGGGGGCCCCGACCGCCGGGTCCGCGAGCGAGGCGAGCACCGGGCGGATCCGCTCCGCGAGCCCGCGCGCCCCGTGCAGCTCGGCCGGGCGCCGCCGGGCCTGGCGGCGGGTGACGGTGGCGGCGGCCCGCGCCCGCATCAGCGGCTCCGGGTCGAAGTGCGCGACGGGGTCGTGGCGCAGCCGCCGGGCGTAGTCGGCCTCGGCGGCGAGGGCGTCGGCCAGGGCGTCGCGCTGGGCGCCCCAGCGCCGGACGGGGAACAGGACGATCAGCAGCGCCTGGACCACCCCGCCGGCGGCGATCATCGCGGCGTGCCCGGCGGCCTGCGGCACGGAGGTCGGCAGGGTGACGGTGACGAGCATGATCGCGACGTTGCCGGAGGCGATCATCCCGGCGGTGGGGCCCGCCGCCCACATCAGGCTCGCGGCGAAGGACCAGACCGCGAGCAGGACGAGGAACAGGCCGGTGGCGGAGGACCCGACGAGGTAGCCGATGAAGGTGGAGACGGCCAGCGTCAGCCCGGCGGCCAGGGCCAGGACGGGACGCGGCCGCCAGCTCTTCTGGAAGGTGGCGATGGCGGCCATGAAGGCCCCGAAGGCGGAACTGGCCGCCGACCCGGGCCCCAGGAACGCCAGCCCGGCGGCGATCACGATGGCGAGCCCGACGGCGGCGCGCAGGGCGGTGAGGGGCTCCAGGCGGGCCCGCTCGACGGTCATGCCGCTGCGGGCGGTGTCCTTCAGCGCCCGCAGCCAGCTCATGGCGACGAGCCTAGCCGTTTTCAGGACTTCTTCAGATTTGTACAGGTCTGGTGACAAGCGCTTCGATAAGGCCGATCATCGGACGGTGATCACCACGGTCACCCGAAAAGGTGGGTACGCACATGCTCCGCAACGCCCTTCAGCCCTGGCACCTGGTCGTGCTCCTCGTCGTCTGCCTCATCGTCTTCGGCTCGAAGAAGCTGCCCGACATGGCCCGCTCCCTCGGCAAGTCGGCGCGCATCCTGAAGGCGGAGTCCCGCGCGCTGCGGGGCGAGGACAACCAGCCCTGACCAACTGACCGGCCAACTGCGCAACCGGCTGACTAACTCCCCGGCAGCGGACGCCGGTTCGCGCTTCCCTTTCCGCCCACGTGCGCGCGGTCGGCGGCCGCCGTGCCGTCCTCCCAGCCCGCGAGGTCGGTCGCCCCGCGCAGCCGGGTCGTGGTCGTCCGCGGGAACATCTCCTCCGCCCGCGAGGTGACGGCCACGTCCCGGGCCACCAGCGCCGGCAGGTTGTCCGGGGCCTCGGCCGCGGTGTGTTCGGCCGTCTCGGTGAGGCGCTGGCCGAGCCGGCTCGCGTACGCCAGCAGGAACGACTGCCGGAACGTCTTCGTCCGCTTGCGCCCGCCCGCCCGCTGCCCGGCCTCGGCGCGCGTCATCGCGGCCGTGCCCTGCACCAGCAGCGAGGTGTACAGCAGCTCGACCGCCTCCAGGTCGCTCTCGAAGCCGACCACCGTGGAGAACTCGAAACCGCTGTTCCACACGGCCCGGCAGCGGTTCGCGCCGGCCACCGCGTCGAGCAGTACCGCCTTGGCCTCCTCGTACGGCGGCTCGACCCCGATCCGGCATGCGCCGGGCACCTGGACCGGGCCCCTGCCGCTCGCGGCGAGCAGCGCTTCGTCGACGGTGTGCCGGGCCATCAGCTCCTGCGCCTTGGCGCTGAGCGCCTCCGCCTCCTCCGGGAAGGTCGTCGCCTCGGCCTTCGCGAGCAGCGCGCGGATCCGCCCGAGCATGCGCGGCTCGATGTGCGCGTGCGTGTGCTCCAGCGCGGCGTGGGCGAGGACGGGATCGCCCGGCAGCGGGCCGACGGGCTCGATGGAGGGCAGCCGGATCAGCAGCCGGAACACCTCCAGGACGGCGGTCGCCAGCGTGAACCGGTCGACGCGCGCACGGGCCGCGAGCCGCTCCCCGTACCGCTCGTCGTCCCCCCACCACACCTCGGCATCGGTCCACCGCTCGGGCAGCCGGGCGTACGCCCGCGCCTCGCCGGCGACCAGGTCGCCGGTGATGTCCAGGTGGATCTGCCCGAGGTCCCGCCGCACGAGCCGCAGCACGTCGGCCGGCTGCCACCCCCGCTCCCAGGCCTGCCGTACGTAACCCTCCCCGCGCGCGAGCAGCACCCGCCCGACGCCGGCCCACCGCCCGGTGTCGGCGGCGAGCAGCGAGGCCCCGGCATCCAGCGCGGAGTCGTCCTGGCTGTAGAGGGCGGCTTCGCACGCACGGTCGACGATGTCGGCAAGATCTGTCACGCCTCTCAGCTTGGCATGTTCGCCTTCGCGTCCCACGCGCGGCGGGCGGCGTCGGTCTGCGGGCGGTGGACGGTGAGGGTGAGCATGCGCCTCGCGCCTCGAAGGTGGCTGTCGTACCCCGGTGGGAGACTCGCCCTCATGAGCGAGCACACCCCCCGGTGGGCCCTCGCCGAGGACGGCGACGGGACCTGGCACGCCGCACCCCTGGGTGCGGACGGCGCGGGGCCGCGCGTCAGCGTGCGGGACCCCGCCGAAGCGGTGCGCGCCGCACCCGGCGGGACGCGGTGGGTGTGGCGGTCCACCGCCGCCGTGTACCCCCGCCTGCTCGCCGCCGGCGCCCGCGTCGAGCGGTGCTACGACGTCGAGGACGCCGAGCTGCTGCTCCTCGGCCACGAGGGCCGCTTCGGCGAGCCCCGCTCGGCCGCCGCCGCCTGGGCCCGGCTCACCGGCGCGCCCGTACCTCCCGATCCGCCGCAGCGCGCGGCCACGCCCGGGACCCAGGACTCGCTGTTCGACCCCCAGCCCGCCCCGGTACCGCTCGACGCACTGCTCGCCGTCCACGCCGACCAGGCGACGCGGCTCGCCGCCACCGCGCACCCCGACCGGATGCGGCTGCTCACCGCCGCCGAGTCCGCCGCCTTCCTCGTCGCGGCCGAGATGAACCGCGCCGGCCTCCCCTGGCGGGCCGACGTACACCGCTCCCTGCTCACCGACCTGCTCGGGGAGCGGTACGCGGGAGGCGGGCAGCCCCGCCGGCTCGCGGAGCTGGCCGACCGGATCTCCGACGCCTTCGGGCGCCGGGTGCGCCCCGAGCTCCCCGCCGACGTCGTCAAGGCGTTCGCCGAGGCCGGCATCAAGCTGAAGTCCACCCGCCGCTGGGAGATCCAGGACCTGGACCACCCGGCCGTGGAACCCCTCCTGGAGTTCAAGAAGCTGTACCGCATCCACACCGCCCACGGCTGGGCCTGGCTGGCGGACTGGGTCCACGAGGGCCGCTTCCGCCCCGAGTTCATCCCCGGCGGCACCCTCACCGGCCGCTGGGTCACCAACGGCGGCGGGGCCCTGCAGATCCCCAAGGTGATCCGCCGGGCCGTCGTCGCCGACCCCGGCTGGCGGCTCGTCGTCGCCGACGCCGACCAGATGGAGCCCCGGGTCCTCGCCGCGATCTCCCGCGACCCGGCGTTCATGCAGGTGGCCGGGCGCCCGGAGGACCTGTACACCGCCATCTCCCGCCAGGGCTTCTCCGGCGACCGGGACATGGCGAAGCTCGCCGTGCTCGGCGCCGTGTACGGGCAGACCTCCGGCGACGGCCTGAAGAACCTGGCCGCGCTGCGCCGCCGCTTCCCGCTCGCCGTCGCGTACGTGGACGACGCGGCCAGGGCGGGCGAGGAGGGCCGTCTCGTACGCACCTGGCTGGGCCGGACCTGCCCGCCGCCGGCCGACGCCCCCGAGGAGGGCGAGGCGGGCATCCCGCAGGAACGGGACGGGGGCTACACCCCGGGCTACGCCTCGGCCAACACCCGCGCCCGGGGCCGGTTCACCCGTAACTTCGTGGTCCAGGGCAGCGCGGCCGACTGGGCCCTGCTGCTGCTCGCGGCCCTGCGCCAGGCCACCGCCGCGATGCGGGCCGAGCTGGTGTTCTTCCAGCACGACGAGGTGATCGTGCACTGCCCCCGGGAGGAGGCCGAAGCCGTCGCCGAGGCCATCCGCGCCGCCGGTGACCTGGCCGGCCGGATCGCTTTCGGTGACACCCCGGTCCGTTTCCCCTTCACGACGGCGATCGTGGAGTGCTACGCCGACGCGAAGTGACCCCGGGTGGCGACGGCCCCCGGCCGCCCGCTCAGCCGAACCACTTCGGGTCCAGCGCGATCTCCCTGAGCTGCTGCTGGGTCAGGGCGGGCTTGTCCCGGGTCGCCGGCTTGGTCTGCTTGCCGGTGTTGAAGCCGGAGACCACCACCCGCTTGCCGTCGGGCCTCAGCGTGTCGACGCTCCACCAGACCACGTTCGCGCCGCCCTTCTCACCGGGCTTGTCCTCCGTCTTCACCAGGGTGCCGTCGGGAAGGGTGGTGGTGTCGGGGCCGGTGAACGTCGCCCTGAACGCCGCGTCGCCCATGTGCGCCTGCACGTTGACCTGGACGAGCGACCTGCCCTTGCCTTCGTCGAGTACGACGTACCCGTATTCGCCCTCGCCGCCCTTGTCGACGACCGGGACCCCGTACTTCTGCGACAGTTCCACCAGCCTGTCCGGCGCCGACACCGACGAGGCCGGGGGCGGCGGGGCCTTTTCCGGCCCGGCGGCCGGCAGGTCGTTCAGCGCCAGGTGCCACAGCGGCGAGACGGCGAGCGCCCGGAGCTGGGCCAGGGTCAGCGGCGGCGTGGGCCGGGTGATCGGCTTGTCCTTCTGGGCCGCCGCGTTGTGCTCCTGCACGTCGACCAGGAACCCCTGCGGGGTCACCAGCGTGGCCCGCCAGTTCTTGGTGTCCACCCGGCGGTCGGCGTACTCGTAGCCCTGGAAGAGCAGGAGCTTCGAGCCGTCCGCGAGCGTCTCGGAAGTGCAGCCGTCGTACTCCAGCAGGTTCCTGTCGGGGCACTTCACCATGTCCGCGGCCATCGCGCCCTTGGCGTCCACCCGGGACAGGGAGAGGCTGACGCTCCCCTTGCCCTTGCCGTCGTCGAAGACTCCGGAGACCATCGGACCGCTCTCGTCGCCGGTGCCCCGCGCCTGGGTGCCCGTCAACTGCCCGGCCGGCAGGAGCTCCTTGAGTACGTTGACCATCTGCGCGGCGGAGACGGCACCCGTGCCGGCGCGCTCCTTCGCCGCCCGCTCGCGGGCCTGCCCCGGTGATTCCGTCTGCAGGGCCGGCGGCGCCGCGACGTTCGCCGGGCCGGAGCCAGAGCCGGAGCCAGAGCCGGCGCCGGCGCCGGCGCCGGCGCCGAACAGGCCGCCGGTGTAGGCGCCGGCGGTGCCGATCGCGGCGAGGGCCAGCACCGATCCGCCGACCACGGCGGCACGGCGGCGGGCCACGAGGCGCCGCCCGCGCCGTTCGCCGGCGTCCACGAGGGCGGTCCGGTCGGCCGTGAAGCCGTCCCCCGTGCGCCGGAGGGCTTCGCCCAGCTCGTCTTCAAAAGGCATGCGGAATCAGACCTTCCGTCCAGGGGTGTCGTGAGGGGCCAACGAAGCGGGGAAAGGAGGGCAGTCGGCGGCCGCGCCGGTTCAGAGCCGGGCGAACTCGGCGAGCGAGCCGCCCAGTTGGTCCCGCAGCCGGGCCAGCGCCCGGGAGGTGCGGGTACGCACCGCCGCCGAGCTGACGTTCATCGCGTCGGCGGTCTCCTCGACACTGCGGTCCTCCCAGTACCGCAGCACCAGCACCGCCCGGTCCTTCGGCGCCAGCCGGCCCAGCGCCTCCAGCAGCGTCAGCCGCAGCGTCGGGTCGGTGCCGCCGACGGCCGGAGCACCCGCCTCGGGGAACTCCCCCACCGGGCGCTCCCCCGCCGAGCGGCGGCGCTGGTGCGTCAGGAAGACCCGTACCAGCACGGTCTGCGCGTACGCGGCCGGATTGTCGATACGGGAGATCCGCCCCCACAGCAGGTACATCCGGCCCAGGGTCTCCTGGACCAGGTCCTCCGCGAGGTGGGTGTCCCCGCTCGCCAGCAGACACGCCGACCGGTACAAGTGCCCCGACCTGCCCGCCGCGAACTCGCGGAACCCATCTCTGCGACCCTGCCGCATCTACTCCCCCTCGCATCCGTCCCACCCGGATGACGCGATGGCGGCACCGAAATGTTTCACCCGCCCCCGGGACCGTCGCAGCCGAGGTCGTGGAAGTACAGGTGGAACTCCTCGCGGACGAAGCCCTCCGCCTCGTAGAGCCCCTGCGCGATGTGGTTGTCGTACGCCGTCTCCAGCTGCACGCCGGCCGCCCCGGCCTGCGCCGCCCGGCGCAGGACCTCGCGCAGCAGCGTCCGGGCCGCGCCGCTGCGGCGGCCGGACGGAGCGACGTACAGGTCACCCAGGACCCACGCGGAGCGCATCGAGAGCGAGGAGAAGGTCCGGTAGACCTGGGCGAAGCCGATCGTGCCGGCGCCCGGGACCTCGGCGAGCAGGACCAGCGACCCGCCGTCCCGGATCCGCTCCGCGAGGAAGGCGCGCGGGCGCTGCGGGTCCTGGTCGATGTCCACGCCGTAGAAGTCCAGGTAGCCGCGGAACAGTTCGGCCGCGATGTCGAGGTCGGCCTCCGCGGCGACGCGCAGGACGACCGCCTGGGCCTGGGCCTGGGTTTGGGGCTGTTCCCGCGCCTGTTCCCGCGCCTGCGCCCGCGCCCGCGCCTCGTACTGCGTCGGCTGATCGTTCATGTCGCTCTTCTCCCTCGTCCACCCCGCGCGCCGCGACCCATTGTGCGCGCGGGGCCGGGCCCGGGGGAGGTCAGTGCGTCCCGGTGACCGGCGCGGCGGGCAGTGCGAAGAGGTGCTGCGGCGTCACCGTCCCGGTGATGGCCTTGCCGAACAGGGAGCTGGGCTCGGAGCCCCGGTACGAGATGTCGGTGTTGAGCAGCACCACCAGCGTGGCCTTCGACTCCGGCAGGTACACGGTCAGGGACTGGTAGCCGGGCAGCGAGCCGTTGTGCCCGATCCAGCCCTCGACGTTGAAGATGCCCAGCCCGTAGCCGGTGTCCGGCAGGTCGCCGGCCGGGGTGACCTTCAGCCGCTGGGCCTGGGTGGCCGGCGTGAGCAGGGTTCCGGTGGCCAGCACCTCGGCCCATTTCCGCATGTCGCGGAGGTCGGAGATCATCGCGCCGGCGGCCCAGCCCCACGAGGGGTCCCAGTCGGCGGCGTCCTGCGTCTTCCCGGAGGCCGTCTGCCGCGTGTAGCCCTGGGCGTGCGGGGAGGGGAACTCCGCGCCGGTGGGGAAGAGCGTGTGGCGCAGGCCGGCCGGCTCCACGACGTGGTGGTTGATGTAGTCGGCGAGCTTCTCGCCGCTCGCCTTCTCGACGACGAGCCCGAGCAGGATGAGGTTGGTGTTGCAGTACTCGAACTTCGCGCCGGGCTCGAACTGCACCGGGTGCTCGAAGGAGAACGCGAGCAGCTCCTGCGGGGTGAAGGGGCGCCGCGGGTCGGCCGTCAGGGCCTTGAAGAACCCTTCGTCGGCGGAGTAGTTGAAGAGCCCGCTGCGCATCCCCGCCAGCTCGCGCAGGGTGATCCGGTCGCCGTTCGGGACGCCGTCGACGTACTCGCCGATCGGGTCGTCCAGCCCGGCCTTGCCCTGGTCCACCAGCTCCAGCAGGGCCGTCACCGTGAAGGTCTTGGTCTCGCTGCCGATGCGCATGTTCAGGTCGGTCGCCATGGGCCTGCCGGTCGCCTTGTCGGCCGTGCCGAAGGCCCGTACGTACTCGCCCTTGCCCGGGGCCGACAGCGACACCAGGACGCCGGGCACCTGCGCCTCGGCCATGACCGTGCGGACGGCCTCGTCCAACTGCCGGGCCACGGCGGGTGTGAGCCGTGGGAACGCCTCCGACGCGGGCGGCGCGGACATGACTGCCGCGGACGGCGGCGCGTCCCACGCGTACCCCGCGCCGATGCCCAGGGGCACCACGACGAGCCCGACCGCGGTGGCGCTCACCGCCGCGCCGCGCAACCGTCTCTTCGTCACCCGTCCAACCTAACGCCGGGCCCCGGGCCGGGCGACCGGGGGCAGCAGGGTGCCCGGGCTGAGCAGGCCCGCCGGGTCCAGGGCCTCCTTGACGGCGCGCATGACGGCGATGTCGGCGGCGGAGCGGGTCAGGTGGAGGTGGCGGGCCTTGGCCCGCCCGACCCCGTGCTCGGCACTGATGCTGCCGCCGACGGCCGCGACCCGGGCGAGCACCGCCTCGGTGACCGCGTCCTCGTCGGCGGGCGCGACCTCCAGGAGGTTCACGTGGAGGTTGCCCTCGGCCAGGTGCCCGAAGACGTACGGCCTGGCCCGGCCGGCCAGCAGCCCGGGCAGTTCGGCGACGAAGCCGGGCAGCTCGGCGAGCGGGACGGTGACGTCGAGCTTCAGCGGGATCCCGGCGGCGTTGATCGACTCGGTGTGCCGCTCCCGGTAGGCGGCCAGGCGGCGGCCGTCGGCGGCCTGGAGGGCGACGGCCACGTCCCGTACGTCGGCCTGGTCCAGCACCTCGGCGAGCTCCTCGGCCGGGTCCCGGCGGCCCGCGCACTCGACCAGGAGATAGACCGGGTGCGGCGCGCGGAAGGGGGCGGGGAGCCCGCTCTTCTCCATGACGAGGGCCAGGCCGTCGGCCGTGAAGAACTCGGCCAGCTCCAGCGACTCCAGCAGGCGCAGCTCCGCCAGGACGGCGAGGGCGGCCTCCAGCGAGTCCAGCGCCAGCAGGGCGGTGGTCCGCCGGGGCAGGTGCGGGACCAGGCGCAGCCGGGCCCGGGTGAGGACGGCCAGGGTTCCCTCGCTGCCGACCAGGAGGTTGGTCAGGTCGTAGCCGGTGTTGTCCTTGGGCAGTCCGGCCAGCCGGTCCAGGACGCTGCCATCGGCCATGACCGCCTCGACGCCGGCCACGTTGGCGCGGGTGGTGCCGTACTTCACCACGCGCTCGCCACCCGCGTTGGTCGCGATCATGCCGCCCAGGGTGGCGGAGTCCCGGGAGGCCAGGTCGACGCCGAACTCCCAGCCGTTCGGCCTGACATGGCGCTGCAGCTCGGCCAGCGGCAGGCCCGCGCCGACCGTCACCTGGCGGGCGCCGGGGTCGATCGGGCCGATGCCGGTGAGCCGGCGCAGCGACAGCAGGACTTCACCGCCGGCCGGACTCGGCACCGAGGCGCCCACCAGCCCGGTGTTGCCGCCCTGCGGGACGACCGCCACCCCGGCGTCGCGGCAGAGCCGCACCGTCTCGGCGACCTGGGCGGTATCGGCGGGCCGGACCACGAGCCGGGCCGGTCCGGTGTAGCGGCCGGTGAAGTCGGTCTCGTACGAGGCCCGCAGGGCGGGATCGCTCAGCACATGGGCGTCCCCCACCACGGCCGCGAGATGTCGAGCGAGTCGATCGGAGTCCATAGTCCGCCAGCCACTTCTTCTCGGGGTGATCTTGAAGGTGCGGGCAGAATCCTACGAGCCCCGAGAAAACACCCCCCGAACCGCGCATCGACCGACCCAGAACCGAGGTCAACGCCACGTCAGGGCGTCGAGGAGGCCCGATCCTTGCGCAGCGATGCTCCCGCGCCAGGCTCAACTCACCGACGCCGGTGCCACCCACGCCCTGCCGGCGACCCCGCTCGCCACAGCCGGCCCGGAGCACCGCCGCACCTTCGGCACGCGCCGCCGTCTCCGCTTCGTCACAAAGGGCCACTGGCGGGCCGCCGCCACGGCGTACCCCCACGGGCCCCGCGCTCCAGCCGCCGCGCGCACTCACGGCCCCCGGAAATAGCAAAACCCCCAGGTCACGGCGAGTGAGTCCTGGGGGTTCTACAGAGCCGCCTTCGGGATTCGAACCCGAGACCTACGCATTACGAGTGCGTTGCTCTGGCCAACTGAGCTAAGGCGGCACCGCTGGGTGACGAGAATTTCCCTGGTGGGAGGCTCTCATCAGCAGCGGCGCCAAGTCTACAGGGTTAAACGGGGTGCCCCGAACCGGGTTGCGGAAGGGTGGGACGTGCGTCACATACTTGGACAGATGCGCCAATGTCCGGCGCATCGTTCCGTTGTGCACTCCCCCGAAGGGATGCGATATCCCGTGGCCCGAGCCGTGAACCCCACCGGCCCCGCCGCGGAAAGCCGTTCGGCGTCCGGTTCCGGGCGGTGGGCGATGCTCGCTGTGCTGTGCGCCAGTCTGCTGCTGGTGGCGATGGACGCCACCATCCTGAACGTCGCGCTCCCCTCCCTCATCGACGAGCTGAGCCCCAGCGCACTGCAGCAGCTGTGGATCATCGACATCTACGGGCTGGTCCTCGGCGGACTGCTCGTCACCACCGGCGCCGTCAGCGACCGCTTCGGCCGCCGCAAGCTGTTCCTCATCGGCTTCGTGCTCTTCGGCGTGGCCTCCGTGGTCGCCGCCACCGCCACCAGCTCCACCCAGCTGATCGCCGGCCGCGTGCTGCTCGGCATCGGCGGGGCGATGGTCATGCCGTCCACGCTCTCGCTGATCCGCAACATCTTCACCGACCCCCGCGAGCGCGCCCTCGCCATCGGCATCTGGGCCGCCGTCGCCGGCGTCGGCGCGGCCATCGGGCCGCTCGTCGGCGGGCTGCTCGTCGAGCGCTACGGCTGGTCCGCCGCCTTCTGGGTCAACGTCCCCGTCGTCGTCGTGACCGTCCTCGCCGGCCTCTGGCTGCTGCCCGAGTACAAGTCCGCCGGCAGCCACCCGCTCGACTGGGTGAGCGCCCTGCTCTCCGTCGTCGGCATCGTCGCCCTCGCCTGGGGCATCAAGCACGTCGCCAAGGGCAGCCCCGGCATCCTGGACCTGCTGATCCTCGTCCTCGGGATCGGCCTGCTCACCTGGTTCGCCCGCCGCCAGCTACGGCTGCCCGACCCGCTGCTCGACGTACGGCTCTTCCTGAACCGGCCCTTCACCGCCGCCGCCCTCGTCACCCTGATGGCCATGCTCGCCGCCGGAGCCGCGCTGTTCCTGGTGTCCCTGTGGCTCCAGTACGTGCACGGCTACTCCCCCTTCGAGGCCGGTCTGCGCACCCTCCCCACCGCCCTCGCGATGCTGGTCAGCTCCCTCCTGGCGCCGACGCTGATGCACCGGATCGGCGTACGGGCCTGCATGGCGCTCGGCCTGGCCGGGCTGGTCGCCGGGTTCACCCTGCTGGCCTTGGCCCCGCAGCCGACCTCGTACGCGTACGTCGCCGTCTTCCTCCTCACCCTCGGGTTCAGCGACGGCCTCGCCGTCACCACCGCCGCCGCCGTGCTCGTCTCCGCCGTCCCGGCTGAGCGGGCCGGGCAGGCCGGCGCCGTGTCCGAGACCTCGTACGAGCTCGGCGTCGGCCTCGGCGTGGCCCTGCTCGGCTCCATCCACACCGCCGCTTACGCCCGCCACATGAGCGGCAGCCCCGCCCAGGCCGCCCGAGTCGATCGGCGGGGCGAAGGAGTACGCCGAAACCCTCCCGGCCGCCGAGGGCGCCGGCCTCCTGGAACGCGCCCGGAGCGCCTTCGACGACGCGCTGACCACGACCTCGTACGTGTCGATCGGCATCGCGGCCGTGGTCCTGCTGCTCGTGGTGCGGATGGTCCCCCGCGGCTTCACGACCACCGGGTCGGGGCACTAGCTGGTGCGGTAGCCGGGTCCTCAGGAGGACGGGAGGACGCCTACCAGGCCGGGCGCGGGTCCCGCAGCTCCTCCGGGGTCTGCTCGGGCAGCCAGGTGTGCCCGACGTCCGTGCGCCACAGGAACCCGGGGCTCGGCGCGTACTCCTGCGTGGGCGGCGCCGGCTTGTGGAACCGCCCGGTACCCGGAACCGGCAGCTCCACCAGCCGCCCCTCACGGAACATCCACAGCCCGAAGCAGTCGTCCTCCTCGTCGTGGAGCATGACCTGCACGCACTCGGGCTGGTCCCACGGCAGCGCCTCCAGGTCCTTCAGGAGCCCGGTGCGCTGGCTCTCCCGGTAGAACTCCAGGTACCAACCGCCGATGAACCAGTCGGGTATCTGCTCGAACCGGCCGCGCCAACTGCGCGATTCGTCGTACCGCGTCAGCGGCTCCATCGCCGCGTCCTCGTACCGGGCCAGCACGAGGACCTGCGCCATTCTGCTCATGGCGCCATGTGATCGTTCACGGCCCGCCGCGGGCAAGTCCTTTAGCGGGGTCGCGGACTCAGCACTTCTTGCCGTCCTGCGGGGCCTTGCCCTCCAGCAGGTAGGTGTTGACCGCCGTGTCGATGCAGGCGCTGCCGCGGCCGTACGCCGTGTGCCCGTCGCCGTCGTAGGTGAGCAGCACCCCCGAGTCGAGCTGCCCGGCCAGCGCCTGGGCCCACTTGTACGGGGTCGCCGGGTCGCGGGTGGTGCCGACCACCACGATCGGCGCGGCGCCCTTCGCGCTCAGCGGGGCGGCCGAACCCGTGGCCTTCACCGGCCAGTACGCGCAGTTCAGCGAGGCCCAGGCGAGGCCCGCCCCGAAGACGGGGGAGGCCTTCTCGAAGGAGGGCAGGGCCGCATAGACCGCCTCCGGTCCCGCGAAGGCCGGGGGCTGGTCGAGGCAGTTGACGGCGGCGTTCGCGAACATCAGGTTGGCGTACTTGCCGTCCGGCTCGCGCTCGTAGTAGCTGTCGGCCAGGCCCAGCAGCCCGGAGCCGTCGCCGCCCAGCGCCGCCGCGAGCGACTCGCGCAGCTGCGGCCAGGCGTTCTCGTCGTACAGCGCCGCGATCACCCCAGTCGTCGCCAGGGACTCGCCGAGCGGGCGGCCGGGATCGCCGCTGGGCACCGGCTGGGCGTCGACCTTGCGGAAGAACTCCTTCAGGCGCGCCGCCACCGCGTCCGGGCCGCCCCGGCCCAGTGGGCAGTCCGGCTGCTTCGCGCAGTCCTTGGCGAAGGCGGTGAAGGCTGTCTCGAAACCCGCGGTCTGGTCCCGGTTCAGTTCGAGCGCGGGCCGGGAGGGGTCCATCGCGCCGTCCAGGACGAGCCGGCCGACGCGGCCCGGGAAGAGCTCCGCGTACGTCGCCCCGAGGAAGGTGCCGTACGAGGCTCCGACGTACGTCAGCTTCTCGTCGCCCAGCACCCCGCGCAGCAGGTCCATGTCCCGGGCCGCGTCGACGGTGGAGACGTGCGGCAGGATTCGCGACGAGCGCGCCTTGCAGCCGGCCGCGAAGTCCTTGAACGCGGCCACCAGCAGCGCCCGCTCCGCCGCGTCGTCCGGGGTCTGGTCCACCTGCGTGAACTTGTCCATGGCCGGGCCGGTGAGGCACTCGACGGGGCTGCTGCGGTCCACGCCGCGCGGGTCGAAGGAGACCATGTCGTACGCCGCGCGGACCTGCGCCGGGTAGCCGATGCCCGCGTACGCCTGCAGGTACCCGATCCCGGAGCCGCCCGGGCCGCCGGGGTTGACCACCAGGGAGCCGAGCCGCTTGCCGGGGCTGGTGGCGGGGCGGCGGGCCACCGCGATCTCGACGTCGCCGGCCTCGGGGCGGGCGTAGTCGAGCGGGGCCTTCATCGTGGAGCACTGGAAGCCGGGGACACCGCAGTCGCGCCAGCTCAGCTTCTGCTCGTAGTACGGGCGCAGCGCGGCCGGGATCGCGGTCGCGACGGCCGACTTCGCCCCGGCCTCCCCGGGGGAGGACGCGACGGCCCGGGGTCCTCCCGAACCGCCCGAGGTGCACCCGGAGAGCAGCAGCCCGGCGGCTGCGATCACGGTCCCGGTGGTGCGCAGCAGGCGACTGGTGTCCATTCCCGGAGCCTACGTCCTGGGAACCCTGCCGGTACGGCGTGGCAGTCCTCCCGGTACGGGCCGTCCACGCACCGCGCGGCCGACCCGCCGCCAGGGCACCCGGCAGCGCCCCGCACCGACCGGGCCCCCTCCGGCCCCGCAGCCCGTCCCGCTCGTACGGGTGAAGCCGTCAACCGGACGCCCACCGCGCGACCCGGCTCCGGCCGGACGCTCCAGCCGGCCGGGTCCCGTCAGGCGAGGCGGGCCGCCCCGGGCGGTTCGGGTCCCGTCGGCCGCGGCGGCCGGGTCAGCCCGCGCGCAGCGACATCGTCATCGCCTCGACCGCGAGGAGCGGGGCGACATTGCGGTCCAGGGCGTCCCGGCAGGCGATGATCGCCTCGATCCGGCGCAGGGTCCGCTCGGGACCCGACGCGCGGGCGATCCGGTCGAGGTCGGGCCGTATCTCCTCATTGGCGATGGCCACCGAGGAGCCGAGCTGCAGGGCCAGCACGTCCCGGTAGAAGCCCGTCAGGTCGGTCAGCGCCAGGTCGAGGCTGTCGCGCTGGGTGCGGGTGCGGCGGCGCTTCTGCCGGTCCTCCAGCTCCTTCATCACGCCCGCCGTGCCACGCGGCATCCGGCCGCCGGTGCCGGCCCCGGCGCCGAGCGCGGCGCGCAGGTCCTCGGTCTCCTTGCCGTCGACCTCCTCCGCGACCTGCTTGGCATCCTCGGCGGCGGCGTCCACGAGCTCCTGCGCGGCCTTGAGGCAGCCGCCCACGTCGTCCACGCGGAGCGGGAGCTTCAGTACGGATGCCCGGCGCGAGCGGGCCGCCTCGTCGGTGGCGAGCCGGCGGGCCCGGCCGATGTGCCCCTGGGTCGCGCGCGCGGCGGCCGCGGCGACGGCGGGCTCGATGCCGTCCCGCCGGACCAGCACGTCCGCGACGGCGGCCACGGCCGGGGTGCGCAGCGTCAGGTGCCGGCAGCGGGAGCGGATGGTGGGCAGCACGTCCTCCAGCGAGGGCGCGCACAGCAGCCAGACCGTGCGCGGAGCGGGCTCCTCCACGGCCTTGAGCAGCACGTTGCCCGCGCCCTCGGTCAGCCGGTCGGCGTCCTCCAGGACGATGACCTGCCAGCGGCCCACGGCCGGGGAGAGCTGCGCCCGGCGGACCAGGTTGCGGGTCTCCTTCACACCGATGGACAGCAGGTCGGTGCGGACGATCTCCACATCGGCATGCGTGCCGATCAGGGTGGTGTGGCAGCCCTCGCAGAAGCCGCAGCCCGGCTCACCCCCGAGGGCGCGGTCGGGGCTGGTGCACTGGAGCGCTGCCGCGAAGGCTCGGGCCACGGTGGCCCGCCCGGAGCCGGGCGGGCCGGTGAAGAGCCAGGCGTGGGTCATCTTGGACGCGGCGGGCTGCGCGGTCCCGCCCGAGACGGCGGTGACCAGGGCGTCGGCATCGCGGGCGGCGGCGGCCAGCTGCGTCTGGACGCGCTCCTGTCCCACCAGGTCGTCCCATACGGGCATCCCGCCCACCGCCTTTCACTTACCGTCCGTGCCGTACCTGTTCACAGTGTGGCGCGCGCCACTGACAATCCCGCTCAGCGGCGGCGCGGACGGCGCTCGTCGTCTTCGTCGTCGTTCCGGCGGCGCCCCAGCAGTTCGTCCGCCAGCGTCGGCAGATCGTCCAGCGGGGTCTCCTCGGCCCAGTCCGAGCGGGGCCGGCGCGGCCGGCCGTCGGTGCCGAGGACCGGAAGCTCCCGGGTCGCGTCATTGCCGGAGCCATTGCCGGAGGCGTTACCGGAGTCCCGGAAGATGCCCGGCGGCACCCGGTCGGCCGGGTTCTCCTCGGGACGCCGGGCCGTGGGCCGCGAGGCGGACTGCCCGGCGCGCCCGGACTGCCCGGACTGCGCCTGACGCGCGGGGGCCGCCCCGGCGGGACGCACGGGGGGCAGGACGGCCGTCTCGTCGGCCGGACCCGTGGGCCGGACCGGCGGCAGCACCGAAGTCTCCGCCGCCGGGTCGATCTTCGGCACCGGCACCGTCTCGGTCACGTCGTCGGGCTGCAGCACCCGCTTGACCACCGGGGTCTCGACGGTCACGGCCTCGCCCGGGTGCGGCTCCTTGCGCATGCCGACCCTGGGCGCCTGCGCCGGCGCATCCGCGGCCGAAGCCGAAGCCGGAGGCGTAACCGCAGCCGGAGCCGCCGCAGCAGAGGCCGCCGCGGACGCCGCCGCGGCGGCAGCCGCCTTCGCCGCCGCCTCGGCCGCCGAAGCCGCCGCCAGCCGGCGCGCCTCCTCGGCCTTCAGCAGGGCCTCCTCCGCACGCCGCTGCTTCTCCAGCCGCCGCTCCTCGGCCTCGGCCCGCAGCCGGGCCTCCTTCGCCGCCTGCAGCCGCAGCCGCTCCTGCTCCGCCGCGCGGGCCTTCTCCTCGGCCTCCGCACGCAGCCGCTCGGCCTCGGCCCGCGCCCGGGCCTCCTCCTCGGCGCGCTGCCGCTCCTCGGCCGCCTTGCGGGCGGCTTCGGCCTCGGCCCTGATCCGGGCCTCCTCGGCCTCGCGGGCCTTGCGGGCCTCCTCCTCGGCGCGCAGCCGCTCTTCCTCCGCCTTGCGCGCCGCCTCTTCCTCGGCCTTGCGCTTGGCCTCCGCCTCGGCGAGGCGCCGCGCCTCGATCTGCGCGGCCACCTCGGCCTCGGAGAGCGGGAGCACCCGGTCCAGCCGGTGCCGCACGACGGTGCTGACGGACTGCGGGTCCTGGCCCGCGTCCACCACCAGGTAGCGCCCCGGGTCGGACGCGGCGAGCGTCAGGAACCCGGCCCGCACCCGCTGGTGGAACTCCGCCGGCTCCGACTCCAGCCGGTCCGGCGCCTCCGTGAACCGCTCGCGCGCCGCCTCCGGCGACACGTCGAGCAGCACGGTCAGGTTCGGTACGAGGCCGTCGGTGGCCCAGCGCGAGATACGGGCGATCTCGGTCGGGGAGAGGTCGCGGCCGGCGCCCTGGTAGGCCACCGAGGAGTCGATGTAGCGATCGGAGATAACGACCGCACCGCGCTCCAGGGCGGGCCGGACGACGGTGTCCACGTGCTCGGCGCGGTCGGCCGCGTAGAGCAGGGCCTCGGCGCGGTTCGACAGCCCGGCCGAGGACACGTCGAGCAGGATCGAACGCAGCCGCTTGCCGACCGGGGTGGCCCCGGGCTCGCGCGTCACGACGACCTCGTGGCCCTTGCCGCGTATCCAGTCGGCCATCGCCTCCACCTGGGTGGACTTGCCGGCGCCGTCGCCGCCCTCCAGGGCGATGAAGAAGCCGGTGGCGGACGCCGCCTGTACGGGCTCCCCGCCGCGCAGCGCCTCGCGCAGGTCGCGGCGCAGCGGTACGCCGCCGCGGTCGTCGACCTTGGCGAGCACCACGACGGCGACGGGCAGCAGCAGCGCGCCGACCAGCATCAGCGTGAACGCGGCGCCGTCGTGCGCGAAGACGACGTCACCGGCGGCGAGGCGGTGCGGGCCGATCCCCGCGGCGAGGGCGGGGGCGGCGACGGCACCCACGGCCACGGCCACCCGTACGACGGCCTGCAGGTGCTCGGTGACCCGGGCCCGGCGGAACTCCTCGGTCTCCTGGTCGAGCAGCGTGTGGCCGGTGTTGGCGGCGACACCCGCGGAAGTACCGGCGAGCAGCGACAGGAACAGCACGGTCGCGGTGTCCGGGACCAGTCCGGTGAGCAGCAGCGCGAGCCCGGTGACGCCTATGGCCAGGGCCAGCAGCCGGCGCCGGGACAGCGCCGGGAGCACCTTGCCGGCCTGACTGGCGCGGATGCCGAGGCCGGTGCCGCCGACGAGGGCCAGTACGAGGAGCGCGAAGGAGGCCGGGCCGCCGCCCAGGTCGAAGGCGTGCAGTACGGCGACGGCGGCGGCACCGGCCACCGCTCCGGCGACGGCCGCGCAGGCGAGCACGAGCAGCGGGATGGCGCCCGTACGGCCCTTCTCGGGCCGGTCGCCCGCCTTGGGGGTGCGCAGGCCCTCCAGCGGGGAGCGGGGACGCGGGGTCTTCGCGGCGGGCAGCACCAGCGGGAGCAGCAGCGACACGGAGGCCGCGAACAGGCCGGAGGCCACGTACGAACCCAGCGCGGCCTGGTTCTCGGCGAACCAGCCCACTCCGAGGCCCAGCGCCTTGCCGACCAGGGTCGCGGCGAGCAGCGCGGCCGCGGCGGCAGGCATCGCCGCGAAGGCGGTACGCAGATTCAGCCGGCGCAGCGCGTCGAGGTGGTCCGGCAGCGGCCGTACGGTCGCCCCCTCCGGCGGCGGCGCCGGCAGCAGGGCGGGGGCGGCGCTGTCCTTGGCCACGCTCCAGAGCCGCTCGGCGGCTCCGGACACGAAGACGGTGGCGAGCAGCGCGGTGAGCGCGTGCGCCGGGATCCAGTCGAGCCACAGCGGGGCGACGACGAAGAGGCCGAGGCGGACCCCGTCGGCGCCGATCATCGTCCAGCGGCGGTCCAGCTTGCCGCCGGCCTCCCGTGGGGCGGTGAGCTGGGCCAGCGGGCCCAGCAGCACGGCACCGAACAGGACGGTGGCGAGGATCCGGACGCCGAAGACGGCGGCGACGGCGAGGGCCCAGCCTGTGTAGCCGCCGCCGAAGGCGTCCTGGGAAACGGCCGCCTGGAAGGCCAGCAGCACCAGGACCAGCAGGGCGAGGGCATCACCGATGCCGCTCACCAGCTGGGCACTCCACAGCCGGCGGAGCCTGGGCGTGCGCAGCAGGGCACGCACCGCTCGCTCGCGGGAGTCCGCGGCCAGGGCTTCGTCGTAGGTGGGGGTTGTGGGGGCGGTCACGACCGTTGGCTGCTCGGCTCGCGTCATCCGCCCAGCCTATCCGCTGCGCTCGGCCGGTGCGGAAGCCTGTGGACGAGCCCGGGTGTGACCCCGGACCCACCTTCCGGGCCCTGTCCGGGCCCGACCCCTCCGGCAGGCCCCCAGGGGCTGGATCCACCGGAGGGCGAATCCAGCCCCCAGCGGGTTACTCGTCCGCCGGGGCGGCGGCCGCGGTCTTCTTCGCGGTCGCCTTCTTCGCCGTCGTCTTCTTGGCGGCCGTCGTCTTGGCGGCCGTCGTCTTCTTCGCCGCCGCGGTCTTGGTCGCGGTAGCCGTCGCCTTCTTCGCGGGGGCCTTCTTCGCCGGGGCCTTCTTCGCGGGGGCCTTCTTGGCCGTCTTCTTGGCCGGAGCCTTCGCGCGCTTCTCCGCCAGCAGCTCGTACCCGCGCTCCGGAGTGATCGTCTCGACGTCGTCGTCCCGCCGCAGCGTCGCGTTCGTCTCGCCGTCCGTCACGTACGGGCCGAAGCGGCCGTCCTTGACCACGACCGGCTTCTCGCTGACCGGGTCCGTGCCCAGCTCCTTCAGCGGCGGCTTGGCCGCCGCCCGGCCCCGCTGCTTGGGCTGTGCGTAGATCGCGAGCGCCTCGTCGAGCGTGATCGAGAACAGCTGGTCCTCGGTCTCCAGCGACCGCGAGTCCGTGCCCTTCTTCAGGTACGGGCCGTAGCGGCCGTTCTGGGCCGTGATCTCCACGCCCTCCGCGTCCACGCCGACGACCCGCGGCAGGGACATCAGCTTGAGGGCGTCGTCCAGCGTGACCGTGTCCAGGGACATCGAATTGAACAGCGAGGCCGTGCGCGGCTTGACCGCGTTCTTGCCGGTCTTCGGCGTGCCCTCGGGGAGGATCTCCGTCACGTACGGCCCGTAGCGGCCGTCCTTGGCGACGATCTCGTTCCCGCTGACGGGGTCCTTGCCCAGCTCGAACTCGCCGCTCGGCTTCGCGAACAGCTCCTCCGCGTACTCCACCGTCAGCTCGTCCGGAGCCATGTCGTCCGGTACGTCGGCCCGCTGGTGGCCCTCCGCGTCCTTCTCACCGCGCTCCACGTACGGCCCGTAACGGCCGACCCGCAGCACGATCCCCTCGCCGACGGGGAAGGAGGAGATCTCCCGGGCGTCGATCGCGCCCAGGTCCGTGACCAGCTCCTTCAGACCACCGAGGGCGTCACCGTCGGCCGGTACGACCTCGGTCGCGTCCTCCGAGCCGAAGTAGAACCGCTTCAGCCACGGCACGGACTGGGCCTCGCCCCGCGCGATGCGGTCGAGGTCGTCCTCCATCTTGGCCGTGAAGTCGTAGTCGACGAGCCGCCCGAAGTGCGTCTCCAGAAGGTTCACCACGGCGAACGACAGGAAGGACGGCACGAGCGCCGTGCCCTTCTTGAAGACGTACCCGCGGTCCAGGATCGTGCCGATGATCGACGCGTACGTCGACGGGCGGCCGATCTCGCGCTCTTCGAGCTCCTTGACCAGCGAGGCCTCGGTGTAGCGGGCCGGCGGCTTGGTCGAGTGGCCGTCCGCCGTGATCTCCTCGGCCGACAGCGCGTCGCCCTCCGCGACCTGCGGCAGACGCTTCTCGCGGTCGTCGAGCTCGGCGTTCGGGTCGTCCGCGCCTTCGACGTACGCCTTCATGAAGCCGTGGAAGGTGATCGTCTTGCCGCTGGCGCTGAACTCCGCGTCCCGGCCGTCCGACGCCGTGCCACCGATCTTCACGGTGACGGAGTTGCCGACCGCGTCCTTCATCTGGGAAGCGACGGTCCGCTTCCAGATGAGCTCGTACAGGCGGAACTGGTCGCCGGTCAGACCCGTCTCGGCGGGAGTGCGGAAACGATCACCCGAAGGACGGATGGCCTCGTGCGCCTCCTGGGCGTTCTTGACCTTCCCGGCGTAGACGCGCGGCTTCTCCGGCAGGTAGTCGGCGCCGTAGAGCTGCGTGACCTGCGCCCGCGCCGCCGACACGGCGGTGTCGGAGAGCGTCGTGGAGTCCGTACGCATGTAGGTGATGAAGCCGTTCTCGTACAGCTTCTGCGCCACCTGCATCGTCGCCTTCGCACCGAAGCCGAGCTTGCGCGAGGCCTCCTGCTGGAGCGTCGTCGTACGGAACGGCGCGTACGGGGAGCGGCGGTACGGCTTGGACTCGACCGAGCGGACGGCGAACGAGGTCTGCTCCAGCGCGGCGGCGAGCGCCCGGGCGTTCGCCTCGTCGAGGTGCAGCACCTCGCTCTTGAGCTGCCCGGTGGAACCGAAATCGCGGCCCTGCGCGATGCGCTTGCCGTCCACCGCGTTCAGGCGGGCGACGAGCGTGGAGGGGTCGGAGGCGTCACCGGCGCGGCCGGTGGAGAAGGTTCCGGTCAGGTCCCAGTACTCGGCGGAACGGAAGGCGATGCGCTCGCGCTCCCGCTCGACGACCATGCGGGTGGCCACCGACTGGACGCGGCCGGCCGACAGCCGCGGCATGACCTTCTTCCACAGGACCGGCGAGACCTCGTAGCCGTAGAGGCGGTCGAGGATGCGGCGGGTCTCCTGGGCGTCGACCATGCGCTGGTTCAGCTCGCGCGGGTTGGCGACGGCGTCGCGGATCGCGTCCTTGGTGATCTCGTGGAAGACCATCCGGTGGACGGGGACCTTGGGCTTGAGGACTTCCTGCAGGTGCCACGCGATGGCTTCGCCCTCGCGGTCCTCATCGGTGGCGAGGAAGAGTTCGTCGGACTCGGCGAGCAGGTCCTTGAGCTTCCTGACCTGCGCCTTCTTGTCCGCATTGACGACGTAGATCGGCTGGAAGTCGTGCTCGACGTCCACGCCGAGGCGGCGGACCTCGCCGGTGTACTTGTCGGGAACCTCGGCCGCGCCGTTCGGGAGGTCGCGGATGTGCCCGACGCTCGCCTCGACGACGTATCCCGGGCCGAGGTAGCCCTTGATCGTCTTCGCCTTGGCAGGGGACTCGACAATGACGAGTCGGCGGCCGCCCTTTGCGGTCTCGCTAGTCGGGGACAACTTGGCTCTTCTCTCCGGTCGGCACTCGGTCGCGGTACGGCGACGCTGCGGAGTGTGACGGTACAACCCGCCCCCGTGTCAAACGGCAGAAGCCCGCAACGGCCACTCGAACGGTAACCCGACAAGTGCCATTTCTGCCGCCCGGATGCCGCGCCGGACCCTTGCCGATCACCACGGGGAGTGGCCGAAGGGCCGTCTGGCCCCGCCGGCGCCGCTCCCCTTTTTCCCGGCCCCACCGGGCCCCACCTGGCCTGTCGTGGTTTTTGGCGGCTCGCCGGGCCCTCGGTACGGGTTCCTGAGGGCGCGCGCCGCCCGGCGTGGCCACGCGCGGTTTCAGCCGACTTCACACGTCCGCGTGCGGGCGCGCCCCGCCCCGGACGCCCCCGGCCACCCCCGCCGCGCCTACTGCGCGGGACCCGTCCCGGGGTCCAGGAAGCCCTGCTCCACCAGCATCCGGATGGCGTCCGGGGTCCGGTCGCGCAGGACGACCGGGTCCTCCTGCATCAGCTGCGCGATCGCGTCCAGGATCCGGCCCGCGCTGAGTGAGCCGTCACACACTCCGGCGAAGCCCGCCCCGACCGTGTCGACCTTGGTGGCACGCCGCATGCCACGGTTCTGCCGGAGCACGACGTGCTCCGGGTCCTCCGCGCCGGGCGCGCCGACCTGCTCCTGGACCACCTCCAGGGCCAGGGTGAAGTGGCCCTCCAGCAGGGCCGCGTCATCGTGTTCCCGCAGGTAGTCCTGTCGGGCGAAGTGCGCCAGGACGGTCTCCCCGAGCGGCTGCTCCACCGAGTGCGGCCACTCCTCGACCACGATCGAGGGCTCGGCCGCATCGCTGCGGCGCAGGGTGATCCAGCCGAAGCCGACCGCCTTGGTCTTGCGGGTCTCGAACTCGTCGAGCCAGTCCTCGTACCGCCGCGCGTACTCGGCGGGGTCGGTGCGGTGGTCACCCGCGTCGCGCAGCCACAGCTCCGCGTACTGGGTCACGTCCTGCACGTCACGCTGCACGATCCACGCGTCGCAGCCGCGCGGCACCCAGGAGCGGAGCCGGTCGTGCCAGTCCTCGCCCTCCACGTGCTGCCAGTTGCCGAGGAACTGCGCGTACCCGCCCGGATTGAGATGGGCCCCCGCCTCCTGCACCAGGGTCCGGCACAGGTCGTCGCCGCCCATCCCGCCGTCCCGGTACGTCAGCCGGGCGCCGGGGGAGATCACGAAGGGCGGATTCGACACGATCAGGTCGTACGTCGCGTCCCCGACGGGCTCGAACAGCGACCCGGTGAGCAGCTCGGCCTGCGGCGCACCGGAGAGCGCCAGCGTCAACCGGGTGAACTCCAGGGCCCGGGGGTTGACGTCGGTGGCCGTGACCCGGGTCGCGTGCTGCGCGGCGTGCAGCGCCTGGATGCCGGACCCGGTGCCCAGGTCCAGGGCACTGTCGACGGGGATGCGGACGGTGATCCCGGCCAGGGTGGTGGAGGCGCCGCCGACCCCGAGGACCACGCCTTCCTCCCGGCTGCCGATACCGCCGGCCCCGCCGACCGCGCAGCCCAGGTCGGACACGATGAACCAGTCCTCGCCGTCCGGGCCCCCGAACGGGCGCACGTCGACGGTGGCGTGCACCTCGTCACCCTCGCGCCGCAGCCAGCCGTCGGCCAGCGCCTCCTCGACCGGCAGCGCGGCCGCGGCGCGCACGTACGGCTCCGGCTGCTGGAGCAGGAACAGCCGGATCAGGCTGGCGAGCGGGCCGTCTTTGCGCCCCCGGGTGGCGCGCAGGGCGGGCACCGTCTCGCTGCGGGCCAGCGCGGCGTAGGCGGGGGCGCCGAGCAGCTCGAGCAGTCCGTCGGCGGTGAAGCCGGCGTCGAGCAGGGCGGTGCGCAGCTCGGCGGCGCGGTCGGGCGAGGGAAGGCTGGTGGTACTCACCCGTCCATTGTGGCCGCTGGCGCCGACAATCCCCGCGTCGCGGGGCCCGGACACGCGCCAGGGCGGCCGCGATCCCCTCGGGATCCCGGCCGCCCTGGTCGGCGTACCAGCCGTGTGGCGGTCGTCCGCGTCACTTCGGCGACGGCGTCGTGACCTGACAACCCTTCTGACTGTTCATCGCCTTGTCCAGGCCGCCCGCCTTGAGCTTGTCGAGCGCGTCCTTGCCGCCCTTGGTCGCGTCCTCCAGGCCGGCCGCGACGTCCTTGAGTCCCTCGGCGAACTTGCCCTGGTCCTTGGGGTCGAGGGCGTCCATCTTCGTCTTCAGGGCGGCGTAGCCCTGGGAGGTCGACTCGAACCCCTTGACCGCCGCCGTCTGGGTGTCCTCACCGCTCTTGACCGGCGGAACTCCCGCCCCCTGCAGGGCGGTGCCCATCGCTTTGTACGACGCGGACATGGTCCCGAAGGCCGCCGAGTCGGTCGACTGGACCTCCTCGGGCTTGCTGCTCTCGGTCGCCACCCGCTTGATGTCGGCGTTGGCCTGCTCGATCTTCTTCAGTTCGGGCTGCCAGCTGTCACAGACCTTCTTGGCCCAGGCGTCGGCCTTCTTGTCGCCGTCGTCCCCGCCGCAGCCGGACAGGACGAGCATCAGTACCGCACCGCCTGACACTGCGGCCGCAAGCTTCTTGTTCACCGGATTGGTCCCTTCGAAGGCTCTCGGCCCGGAAGATACACGCCCACCATCCGGGGACGCGCAAAGGCGGACAGGCGGCGCGTCAGTCCGCACCGCCTGTCCGCCGTTCGGGCGTACGATCGAGCCTGCCCGGTCCCCGTTCAGACCTGGCGTCGCGCCCGGCTCAGGAAGAGACCACCGCGGGATCGGCCGGCTGGGTCACCCGCTCGGCGGACGCGCCCTCGCCCTCTTCGCCGACCGTGATGCCGCGCCGCTTGGAGATGTACACCGCGCCGACGATGACGCCGATCGCGAGGACCGCGACGACGGCCCGCACGGTCGCGTTGGCGTCCTCGCCGTAGCTGAACTGCACGACGGCGGGGGCGATCAGCAGCGCCACCAGGTTCATGACCTTGAGCAGCGGGTTGATGGCCGGACCGGCGGTGTCCTTGAACGGGTCGCCGACCGTGTCGCCGATGACGACCGCCTCGTGCGCCGCACTGCCCTTGCCGCCGTGGTGCCCGTCCTCGACGAGCTTCTTCGCGTTGTCCCACGCCCCGCCCGAGTTGGCGAGGAAGACCGCCATCAGGGTGCCGGTGCCGATGGCGCCGGCCAGGAAGGAACCGAGCGCGCCGACGCCGAGCGAGAACCCGACCGCGATCGGCGTGAGGACGGCGAGCAGCCCGGGCGTGGCGAGTTCGCGCAGCGCGTCCTTGGTGCAGATGTCCACGACGCGCCCGTACTCGGGCTTCTCGGTGTAGTCCATGATCCCGGGGTGCTCGCGGAACTGGCGGCGCACCTCGTAGACGACGGCGCCCGCGGAACGGGAGACGGCGTTGATCGCGAGGCCGGAGAACAGGAACACGACCGCCGCCCCCAGGATCAGGCCGACCAGGTTGTTGGGCTGCGCGATGTCCAGGCTGAGGTTCATCTCCCCGGCCTTGGCGCCGACCTCCTTGACCGCGGTGGCGATGGCGTCGTTGTACGAGCCGAAGAGCGCGGCCGCGGCGAGCACGGCGGTGGCGATGGCGATGCCCTTGGTGATGGCCTTGGTGGTGTTGCCCACCGCGTCCAGGTCGGTCAGCACCTGCGCGCCGGCGCCCTCGACGTCGCCGGACATCTCCGCGATGCCCTGGGCGTTGTCGGAGACGGGGCCGAAGGTGTCCATGGCGACGATGACGCCGACCGTGGTGAGCAGGCCGGTTCCGGCCAGGGCCACCGCGAAGAGCGCCAGCATGATCGAGGTGCCGCCGAGCAGGAACGCCCCGTAGACCCCGAGGCCGATGAGCAGCGCCGTGTAGACGGCGGACTCCAGGCCGACGGAGATGCCCGCGAGGACCACGGTGGCCGCGCCGGTGAGGGAGGACTTGCCGATGTCCCGGACGGGACGGCGGTTGGTCTCGGTGAAGTAGCCGGTGAGCTGCTGGATCAGCGCCGCGAGCACGATGCCGATCGCGACGGCGACGACGGCCAGGATGCGCGGGTCGCCGGAGTGGTTGGTGATCGCGGGGTTCTCGACGCCGACGAGCTCCTTGTAGGTGGCCGGCAGGTAGGCGTAGACGGCGATCGCGACCAGCACCAGGGAGATCACCGCGGAGATGAAGAAGCCGCGGTTGATGGCGGTCATTCCGCTGCGGTCGCTGCGGCGCGGGGAGACCGCGAAGATGCCGATCATCGCGGTGACGACGCCGATGGCGGGGACGATCAGCGGGAAGGCGAGGCCCAGGTCGCCGAAGGCGGCCTTGCCGAGGATGAGCGCGGCCACCAGGGTGACGGCGTACGACTCGAAGAGGTCGGCGGCCATTCCGGCACAGTCTCCGACGTTGTCGCCCACGTTGTCGGCGATGGTCGCGGCATTGCGCGGGTCGTCCTCCGGAATGCCCTGCTCCACCTTGCCGACCAGGTCGGCGCCGACGTCGGCGGCCTTGGTGAAGATGCCGCCGCCCACGCGCATGAACATCGCGATCAGGGCGGCTCCGAGGCCGAAGCCCTCCAGGACCTTGGGGGCGTCGGCGGCGTAGACCAGGACGACGCAGGAGGCGCCGAAAAGGCCGAGGCCGACGGTGAACATGCCCACCACGCCGCCGGTGCGGAAGGCGATCCGCATGGCCTTGTGGGAGACCTCGGTGAGGTCCTTGGCGGGCTCGCCCTCGGCGGGGGTGGCCTCGCGCGCGGCGGCGGCGACGCGGACGTTGGCACGGACCGCGAGGCGCATGCCGATGTAGCCGGTGGCCGCCGAGAAGAGGGCGCCGACGAGGAAGAAGGCGGAACGTCCCGCCCGCTGCGTCCAGTCGTCGGCGGGCAGCAGGAAGAGCAGGAAGAAGACCACGACGGCGAAGACGCCGAGGGTGCGCAACTGGCGGCCGAGGTAGGCGTTGGCGCCTTCCTGGACGGCCGCGGCGATCTCCTTCATGCTGTCGGTTCCCTCGTCGGCGGCGAGGACCTGGCGGACCAGGATCTGCGCGACGACGAGCGCGGCGAGTGCCACGGCCGCAATGACGATCACGATGAGCCGATTGTCATCGGTGAGTACTGCGGATGCCAGATCAGTGGTGCGATCGGGCGCGATAGGGGTGAAGAGCCCCGTCATTCGTCCTCCTTGACGTGATGAGCTCAAGATGTGGACGGATTGTAGGGAGCGCGCCCTGATCAAAACAGTGCACGGGAAACGGAATTGGCCTGCTCTTGCTCCTCAGCAATAGATCGCGTCACTCCATTACCCCCGAAAGGGGTAATGGGGCAAAAGCATTGACGCCTGATCATTGATCTAGGAATTTGCGCGCGGGCACAAAAAAGCCCTGCTCAGCAGGGCCGGAATAAAGATCGGAAGATACGACGGCCCGCGCGCGCGGCGGTGTCCGCCGGACCGGAAGCGGACGGCGCGCCGGCCGCGGCGCCCTGCTGAACCCGGCCGGAGACGTACGGGCCCGGAGGGCGGAAGGCCCGGAACGGGCCGGGGGTGTGCGGAAGCCCGGCAGCCCGGAGACTCGGAACGGGCCGGAGGCGCGCGGAAGCCCCGCGGCCCGGAACCCCGGGCCCTACGGAGGATCGGAGGCCCCGACGGGCCCTACGGGAGCGCGGCGACCCGGAACCCAGGCCCTACGGGAACCCGCAGACCCCGGAGACGGGCCTGCGGGGAGCCCAGCGGCCCGGGACGAAGCGGAGGCCTGCGGAGCCGGCGGGTGGCACGGAGTCTCGGAACGGCCGGAGGCCGACAACCCGGAGCGGGCCGCAGGCATGCTGAAGCCCCGCGACCCGGAACCCCGGTCCTACGGAGGCCCCGACGGGCCCTACGGGGAGCCCGGCGGCACGGAACCCCGGGCCCTACGGGTGCCCGCAGACCCCGGAGACGGGCCTGCGGGGAGCCCAGCGGCCCGGGACGAAGCGGAGGCCTGCGGAGCCGGCGGGTGGCACGGAGTCTCGGAACGG